>JBIIWQ010000008.1:0-19517 GCA_044338805.1 Crocinitomicaceae bacterium | reverse complement strand
ACTTATTGGAATTAATAAGTTCATCAACCCTTTGCCTGAAAAAAATGAGTTTAAAATTCAAGCTAATTATTTAGGGTTGTCGAAAATTGTTTTTGAACGTGATTTAATACCTGTTAAATGAAAAGAATAGACTTTAGTACAATTCCTTATCAATCAGAAAGTGATAAATCCGAAACCAAGTCGGAATTCACTTTAGAAACAGCGGAGAAAATCAATCTTCAAGCATTTTATCAAGCAAAAGATATTGAGAAAACTGAACACATTGGTTATGTATCTGGAATTGCACCTTATTTGAGAGGTCCATATGCGAGTATGTATGCCATCCGACCATGGACAATTAGACAATACGCTGGTTTTTCAACTGCAGAAGAATCCAATGCTTTTTACAGACGGAATTTAGCGGCTGGACAAAAAGGTCTTTCAGTTGCATTTGACCTAGCAACACATCGAGGATATGACTCAGATCATGAGCGTGTTGAAGGAGATGTTGGAAAGGCTGGTGTGGCAATCGATTCTATTTTGGATATGAAAATTTTGTTTGATCAGATTCCTTTGGATGAAATGTCCGTTTCAATGACGATGAATGGAGCTGTAATTCCAATCTTAGCGTTTTACATTGTTGCAGCCGAAGAACAAGGCGTTTCGCAAGATAAATTAATTGGAACGATTCAAAATGATATTTTGAAAGAGTTCATGGTTCGGAATACCTATATCTACCCTCCTGCTCCATCCATGAGAATAATTTCAGATATTTTCGAATACACTTCGAAGAACATGCCGAAGTTCAACTCAATTTCAATCTCTGGTTACCACATGCAAGAAGCTGGTGCAACTGCAGCAATTGAACTTGCCTATACACTTGCCGATGGTTTAGAGTATTTAAGAGCTGGAATTAAAACAGGTATGAGTATTGATGAATTTGCTCCACGACTCAGTTTTTTCTGGGCAATTGGAATGAATCATAACATGGAAATTGCTAAAATGCGCGCCGGCAGATTGATATGGTCAAAACTTGTCAAACAATTTAATCCGACAAATAATAAATCGTTAGCTTTAAGAACACATTGTCAAACATCTGGTTGGAGTTTAACTGAACAAGATCCATTCAACAATGTTTCTAGAACCTGTATTGAGGCATTAGCTGCTGTTTTTGGAGGGACGCAGTCGTTACATACAAATGCACTTGACGAAGCTATTGCTTTACCCACAGACTTTTCGGCAAGAATTGCTAGAAACACCCAGATTTACCTTCAAGAAGAAATTGGAGTTACTTCGTTCATTGATCCTTTTGGAGGAAGCTATTATATTGAGAAATTGACAGAAGAGTTAGTGGATGAAGCATGGAAATTAATTCAAGAAGTTGAAGAATTAGGTGGAATGGCTAAAGCGATTGAAACGGGTTTACCTAAAATGCGTATTGAAGAAGCGGCTGCTAGAAAACAAGCACGAATTGATTCAGACAAAGACATTATTGTTGGGGTAAATCGCTATCAAATAAGCAAGGAGGATGGGGCAAATATTGAGATATTAGAGGTTGATAATTCAAAAGTTCGAGAAGCTCAATTAGAACGATTGAAAAATTTGCGTTTAAACAGAGACCTTCAGAAGGTAAATGAAACACTTGCTGAATTAGAATTTGCAGCAAAAAATAAAACAGGTAACTTATTAGAAATTGCCATTCGATGCGCTCGAAATAGAGCATCACTTGGTGAAATTTCAACTGCGATGGAAAATGCATTTGGAAGATATAAAGCAACCATTCGTTCAATTTCTGGCGTATATTCACATGAAGCTATGGAAGACAAAGATTTTATTATCGCTAAAGATTTAACCAATCAATTTAGCAAGTTGGAAGGTCGGAGGCCCCGTATAATGATTGCTAAAATGGGGCAAGATGGTCACGATCGAGGTGCAAAAGTAATTGCTTCATCGTTTGCAGATATTGGTTTTGATGTTGATATTGGACCACTTTTTCAAACACCAGCAGAAGCAGCAAAACAAGCGGTCGAAAATGATGTTCATATCCTTGGTGTTTCATCGTTAGCTGCTGGACATAAAACACTAATTCCACAAGTTATCGCTGAATTAAAAAACCTTGGGCGTGAAGATATTATGGTGATTGCAGGTGGTGTTATTCCTCAACAAGATTATGATTTCTTATTTAAAGCTGGAGTATTTGGTGTCTTTGGACCCGGAACAAAAATATCAAAGGCAGCTCAAGAAATACTGCATTTATTAATTAAAAGTGCTGAATAGCAATAATTTTATATTAACGATTGCAGTAAACAAATTTGTTTAGTACATTCGGCACAGTTATTGAAACGTCCGAAACATCAAAAAAAGACAACTAAAAAATAAGGTTATGAAAAAAATATTCGCTCTATTGTTATTCGTTCTTAGCGCATTAACATCAAATGCTCAAGCTCCAAATTACGATGATTTAAAAATTCTCTTTGCTGATGCAAATTATGAGAAGTTGGTAAAAGTAGCATCAAATTATACTTTAAAGGATGAATTGAAAAAAGATCCTATTCCTTTCATTTGGTTAGCTAAAGGTTTGTATAAAATTTCACTTTCAGGTTCAGATGACGAAAAATACAAGAACGCATACAAAGATGCTATTGCGGCGCTAACAAAAGCAATGAAAAATGACAAAGATGGCATTGCCTTAAGTGAATTTCAAGAATTTATTGATGAATTTCAAGGTTCTTTAGTGGAATTGATCAACAATGATTTAGATGCAAAAGATTATAACAAAGCATCTGGATGGGTAATTAAATATATAAAAGTTACTAAAAACCCTATTGGAGCGAAATACCTTGATGGTGCATCAAAATATCGTAAAACAGATAAAGGTGGAGCTAACACAGCTTGGAAAGAAGCAGAAACAATGTTGACTAAAATTACAACTATTGAAGATTGGAGTGATGCAGATAAAGACATGTTGAAAATTGGTGTATTCCAAACCGCTGAATGTTATATCCTGTCAAAGCAAAAAGAAAAAGCTAAAACGCTCTTGAACAAGGTTGCTCAATGGTACGAAGAAGATGAAGATTTCAAAACAAAATATGATGAAATCATCAATTAATTAAAGCCCCGTCTAGTTAGACTGCTCCCAAATAGTGTCTAACTTTTTGGGGGCAGTCTAACTAGACGGGGCTTTTTCTTTTTAACAGTTTTGGTTTTAAAACTATTTCTTTTTGATCCAAATTAGTGGAAAGAACAAACTAATTTTAGACTATGAAAAAATATTTCAACTACTTTAAGAACAAATTCATTTTTACAACATGCTTGTTTTTAATTTACATGCTTTTTCTTGACGACGTTGATATCTTTACAATTGTCAATCAAAATAATAAACTTTCACATTTAGAAGAAGCGAAATTAGAGGTTAGCGAAAAGTTAGCGAGAACTAAACTAACCCTCAAAAAATTAAAATATACGTCAGAACTAGAAAATTTTGCAAGAGAAGAAAAACTCTTTAAACGCGATAATGAAGAAATTTTTGTTATCTCATATGAGTAATTAAAAAGACGAATATTTCTGAGTGTAAAACTTGAATTCAGAATAATTAGTAATTGAAATATTGGGGAAATAGAACAAAGCAATTTGCATAAAATTATAACCTGATTTTGCCATTTTTATTGCTCCTTCTTGACACAATCCGACACCGTGTCCAAAACCTCTTCCTTGCACAACAACTTCTTCACCTTCCAAATGACAACTAAAAAAGGTTGACTTTAAATCAAACTCCTCGCGGATATCCCGTAAAGGAATTCCAAAAATTGGATGAATATAAAATGCTTTTCTTTGAACTTGATTAAAAGTAAACATCATGGATAAATACAAACTGTCATTAATAGGATAATCATATTTATCTACAAGAAAATTGTGCCAAGCTACTTTGTCAATTCTTTTCTCCCAAGTTGCTTGCTTGGTATAGATGCAAAAAGTATCAATAAAAGTATTTAAATAATCTATTTTCTCGTTCCAAACATCTTGAGGCTCACAAGTTTGCCCACCACAATTTGCATGAAAATATGAGTCAATTAATTGGTTTTTTGAATCTAACATGACTAAATCATGTGTTTGAATTACAGCAGAATCAATTATTGGAGTCAAGCGCATCATACTGTGATATGCCTGACAATGAACATCATCACATAAATCGAATCCATCTTTTTTATGTTTCCCGCGATATTTCATAGCATAGGTGCGACTCATCAATGATTGTACTTTATAATATTCAATATGTCTTCCTCCTCCACCTTCGGATTCGACAACTCCTGCTAAATAATTATCTATGTCAACCAGATTGACTAAAGTTAATTCTTTTCCATTCGATGAAATTTCGAAGTCGTCTTCATATTTACGTTGCTTTACTACGGGTACTTTTGCTGTTAAAACAAGAGATGTGTTAGGACTATTTTGAATCAAATAAATCTTTTGAAAATCACCAAGTTCAATTGTACCTTTTTTAAGTTTAACTTTTCCGTTTTCATGTGAAACTTCAACAAATTCATTTGGGAGTATGGAACCGAAATCAGAAGTATCAGCAAAAATAGAATAACTTCCACTATTATAGGAAAATGTTAACCGTTTAACAGCATAATTTCTTAAAACACCAATTCTCATTTGTTGAGCGCTTGAAGCACCAGCAAACATTAAAAACAAGAAAGTGGCAATAATTTTCACAGGACAAAAATAATTCAACAGAAAATCGATTTTCTGCTAATCTAGAATAGTTTTCAACAAGGATTGTGCTACTTTTTTACTTGCGCCTCCTTTTCCTAGAATTTTTTCCATTTCATTAAAATCTTGAAGAATTTTTTCTCTCTTTGAACCGCCTATCAATATGGTTTTTATTTCGTTCTTAATATTTTCAGAGGTACATTCCGATTGGATTAATTCTTTAACAACTTCCCTATTCATAATTAAATTCACCAATGAAATATAGTTAATTTTTATAAGACGTTTTGCAATCTGGTATGAAATTGCCGAACCTTTGTAACAAACAACTTCTGGAATACCAAGAAGAGCGGTCTCCAAGGTTGCCGTTCCTGAAGTCACCACTGCGGCTTCAGAATTGGACAATAAATCATATGTTTCACCAAATATTATTTTAATCTTTTCAGTTACGAGTGAATCGTAAAATGATTTATCTAAACTTGGTGCACCTGCAATGATTAGTTGATAATCATCGAATGATTTTAATGCTTCCAACATAATAGGAAGTTTTATAGAAACTTCTTGTTTTCTACTTCCTGGTAAAACAGCTATTATTGGCCGATTTTCCAATTGATTATTACTAATGAACTGTTCTTTTGTTCTTGCAACTTGATGATAATCTCCAATTGCATCTAACAAGGGATGGCCTAAATATTCAACTTCATAACCAAATTCAGCATAAAAATCTTTTTCAAATGGAAGAATCACAAACATTTGATCAACAAACTTTTTGATTTTATGCACTCTTGATTTTTTCCATGCCCAAACTTGGGGCGATATATAATAAATCACTTTTATACCTTTTGAATGCGCCCATTCGGCTATTCTCAAATTAAAACCTGGATAATCAACTAATACAAGCGCATCAGGCTGATAGAATGCAATATCCTCCTTACAAAAACGAATATTTTTAAGAATCGTTTTTAGATTTGTTATTACCTCAATAAATCCCATGAAAGCAAGATCCTTGAAATGTTTTACGATTTTTCCTCCTTGAGCTTCCATTTTATCACCACCCCAGCAACGGAAATCAATATTTTCATTTTCAATTTTCAATGCGCGCATTAAATTACTGGCATGCAAATCACCCGATGCTTCACCGGCAATAACATAAAGCTTCATTTTTTTTGTTGCGGCCATTTAAGCGATGAACTTTACATAAATTATATAAGGCAAAAAACAAAAAGTTGCAATGATAACTGCTCGTGCAAACGCATATTTCTCTCGATTTAAAGACAAATAAAACCATATTAAATTTGAAATTACAGAAACTGAAATGACCATCCCCCTAAAATTCCTGTTCAAGATAAACCGGCGCCATAATTGATCAAAATCGTAATTTTGCACCAAAGAAAAAATCAAAATCGTTAAAGGCACAAAAATAATTGGAGAAAGCAATCCAACAATTAAGCCTTTTGTATGTTGTTGTGTCCATTTATTAAATTTCATAATTCCCATTTTTTAAACTGTTCAATAACTTTATATGCTGTCATATCAAATTGAGTCGGAACAACACTCGCATATCCATTTTCAAGTGCAAAAAGATCAGTATCTTCCTCCATATCTTGATTCAAAAACTCACCTGTAAGCCAATAATAAGGTTTCCCTAATTGGTCCATTCGTTTATCGAAGCGATCGGCCCAAAATGCATGTGCTTGTCTACAAATTTTAATTCCTTTGATTTTAATATCACTTTTCTTAGGAATATTAACATTCAAACAAACATGAGATGGAAAAACTGTTTTTAATGAATCACTAATTATTTGTCGAGCAATCTCTTGGCATTCAGAAAAATCTGCATCAGAACTATGATCACTTAGCGAAAAACCAATTGATGGAATATTTTCCATTGCGCCCTCAACCGCTGCAGACATTGTTCCTGAATACAAAACATTTGACGATGCATTTTCACCGTGGTTTATTCCCGACAAAATCAAATCAGGTTTTCGATGCATCACCTCATAAATTCCAATTTTAACACAATCTACTGGTGTCCCAGAACAAGTATATGCTTCACAATCAGCGAATAGAATTGACTTCTCCAATCTGATCGGGTGATTCATTGTAATGGCATGCCCCATTCCTGATTGCGGTTTATCAGGGGCAATAACAAGTACCTCCCCAAATTCCAAAGCCACTTCAACTAGAGATTTAATTCCCTTTGCTGAAATACCATCATCATTCGTTACAAAAATTAATGGTTTCATGTTTTTTTCTTTTGAAATTCATTACTCAGCGAAAGTAACAATTCTTGATAAAATGACCTCCAAAGATTGAGCTAAATAATATTGCCTTTTTTCATTGTTAATCCTCCAAAACGTGTTACTTTTGAATAGTATCTTAGAAAAAAATGACGACACTCGAACTTGTAGACGAATTGAAAAGAATTACTCAGGCCAATATTGATCTGATTAGAAGAAAATTTTCACATTTAAACGCGCAACAAAAAAGCTGGAGAAAAGACAATGAATCTTGGAGTATCAATGATGTCTTTGCCCATTTGAATGAATACGCTAAATATTACCACCCTACTTTTTTATCTAAAATAGAACGTACTCGTTTTAATGAACCTAAAGAAATATTCATTTCGTCTCCACTTGGAAGATCGGCTTGGAAATCAATGAAATTAGGTAATGCTAGAAATATCAAACGAAAATTTAACTCACCAAGATCTTATAATCCAATAATAAATCCTGATTTATTAAATGGGAATGAAATAAATGAATTCGAGCAAGGACAAAATCAACTGTTAACAATTATAGATGCTGCACAAACAGTAAATATGAGAAAGGTAAAGATCCCAATTTCTATTTCGAAAATTGTACGATTAAAACTAGGTGATGCTTTATTATATGTTGTTTACCACAATGAACGACACTTACAGCAATGTTTATCAATTTTATCACATTCAAAATTCCCTACTACCTAATGTCAGTTCGACAAGGATACTGTATTGTTAGCGTTTCGCCTGTTCGTTCTGAAGGAAAAGATTCTTCTGAAATGGTAACCCAATTATTATTTGGAGAGTTAGTTTCTATAGAAAGCACTGCGGGTTCTTGGAATAAAATACTCACCTATTCTGATAATTATGAAGGCTATGTAGATGTTAAACACATTCATCTTCTGTCAAATAAAGAAGTTAACAAATGGCTTGATGGATTAAGCTTTGAAAAACACCTTTCACGCAGCTTATCAACACCATGGGGTAATCAAACTATATTTAGAGGCTCATATGTTCCTTTTGGAAATCCTGATAGTTTCAATATTGGAAACGATTTTTTTCAATTCAATGATAATTTGAAGGAACTAATTTTTTTAAATCCTTCAGAACTAGCGTTAGAATATCTAAACACACCTTATTTATGGGGAGGAAAAACCCCATTTGGAATCGATTGTTCGGGATTAACACAAGTAGTTTACCGTTTTTTTGATATAAACCTTCCGAGAGATGCTTCGCAACAATTTGAATATGGCGATGATATAGAATTTTCAGAAATTGAATCTGGAGACTTAGCTTTTTTTAAAAATCAAGAGAACAAAATTATTCATGTAGGAATATTAGACGGTAAAGGTTCAATAATACATGCTTCAGGTTTTGTAAGAAAAGATCCAATTACTATTGAAGGAATATGTCATTCTTCGAGTGGTGTTTTAACACATAAATTGCATTCAATCAAAAGAATGTAATGAGTAAAAGATTAAAATAAAAATAACGATATTTATAAAAAAAAAGAAATGAAGATATTAATCACAGGAGGAGCAGGATTCATCGGGAGTAATCTTGCAAAACGATTAGTAAATGACGGACATTCTGTTGTTGTTTTCGACTCGTTATTGCGTGGAAACAAATTGGATAAAATCACTTATTCTAAAGTTGAATTTATCAAAGGTGACACACGTGATTTAGAAGCAGTTATTTCAGCAAGTAAAAATTGTGATCTTATTTTTCATTTTGCGGCGGTTTTAGGTGTTGATATTGTTGCTGATAATCCAGTTGAAACGATGGATGTCGAAGTAATTGGTACAAGAAATGTTGTTGAAGCAGCCTTTATAAACAATGTCAAAAAAATAATGTACGCCTCAACAAGTGGTATTTATGGCCATTCAGCATTCGAAAGTGTGTTAACCGAAGAGGTTTTGGTTGACCCTCGAACATCGTATGCAATGGCAAAACGTTATAATGAAATTTATTTAGCGTCACACCATCAAGAAAAAGGTTTAAATGTAACCTCTTTAAGATTTTTCAATGTTTATGGTGGTAATCAAGATACACGAATGGTGGTTCCATTATTTTTCGAACAAGCAATGGAAAACTCATCGATTACAGTTTTCGGTTCGGGAAATCAAACAAGAGATTTCACTTATATTGATGATACAGTTGAGGCATGTGTTAGATTAATGGATATTAATGGCTGTCACATTATCAATATAGCAAATGAGGCAGAATGGACAATTACCGAATTAGCAAAGCAAATTAAAGAAATCACACAATCAAAATCTGAAATAGTTTATCTAGAAGCTCCTAAGAAGCGATATGATTATGAAGTAGAGAGAAGAGTTGGTAGTTCTGAAAAACTATTGAGTTTAACTAACTACAAACCTGCCACCTCTTTAACAGAAGGCTTGAAATTAATATTCGAACAAAATTACTCCAATTAAACACCATATAATGAAAAGAGATCAGGTAATTTTTGACCTTATTGAAGAAGAAAAACACCGTCAAATAAACGGAGCAGAATTAATCGCATCTGAAAATTTTGTGAGCGATGAAGTGATGCAAGCAATGGGAAGTGTATTGACCAACAAATATGCAGAAGGATTGCCTGGTAAAAGATATTATGGTGGTTGTGAAGTAGTTGACAAGGTTGAACAACTAGCAATTGATAGGTTGTGTCAACTATTTGGAGCTACTTGGGCAAATGTTCAACCTCATTCTGGGGCTCAAGCAAATGCAGCAGTGTTTTTAGCTTGTTTACAACCTGGAGATAAAATCCTAGGATTCGACTTATCACATGGAGGACATTTAACTCATGGATCACCCGTAAATTTTTCAGGAAAATTATATAAGCCATTTTTCTATGGTGTAAATAAAGATACAGGGAGAGTTGATTATGACCAGATGGAAGAAGTTGCAAATCGTGAAAAACCCAAAATGATCATTTGTGGTGCATCTGCGTATAGTCGCGATTGGGATTATGCACGTATTCGTAAAATTGCAGATCAAGTTGGCGCTCTAATTTTAGCTGACATTTCACATCCTGCAGGAATGATTGCAGCAGGTTTATTAACAGATCCTTTAGATCACTGTCATATAGTTACATCAACTACTCATAAAACATTAAGAGGCCCAAGAGGTGGGATTATTATGATGCGTCATAATTTTGAAAACCCTTTTGGAATTAAATGGAACAATGGTAATTTAAGATCTATGGGAGCATTATTGGATGCTGCTGTTTTTCCAGGAATTCAAGGAGGCCCTTTAGAACATGTTATTGCTGCGAAAGCTGTTGCTTTTGGCGAAGCATTGACAGATAATTATAAGGCCTATATGTCTCAAGTTAAAAAAAACGCTGCTGCCATGGCTGAAGCCTTTATGAAAAAGGGATATGACATCATTTCTGGTGGAACAGACAACCATTCTATGCTTATTGATTTGCGTTCGAAAGGTGTTACTGGAAAAGATGCTGAAAACACCTTGGTTCTTGCAGATATTACAGTCAATAAGAACATGGTGCCATTTGATACTGAATCACCTTTTGTAACTTCAGGAATTAGAATTGGAACTGCCGCAATTACATCAAGAGGAGTTAAAGAACTAGAAATAATTCAAGTAGTTGAGTTAATTGATAAAGTAATCATGAATATGAATAATGAATCAATAATTCACGAGGTGAAAGCAGAAATCAATATTTTAATGAACAAACGACCATTATTTCAGTGGTAATAAATAGAACTCAAAAAAACAGCATTTAATAGATGCTGTTTTTTTTGAAAAATTTTAGGTTGCTGATTGCTTTTTAATAATTTTCCAAAATAATGCAGGAAAAAATCGCTTTATTTTAACGGCAAGTATTTCTTTGTTTCCAATTAACACATCAATTTTATTTTTCGATACAGCTGAAAGTAATTGTTTCACACATTCTTCTGCTGACATACCTGTCGCTTGGTTGTGATCCATTATACCGTGTGTTGTTCCTTCAGCATTTAATGCATGTTTCGAAATCTCAGTGTTTATTTTACCAGGTGAAGCAATAGTCACCCGAATTCCATTTTTTTCTTCTTCTAAAAGTAAGCTTTCATAAAACCCGTAGAGTGCATGTTTTGAAGCACTATATGCAGAACGTAAAAAGAAACCAAATTTACCTGCAATACTAGAAATAACGATTATGTGACCACTTTTTTGCTCAATCATATATGGAAGAACTGCTTTTGTTAAAGCAATATTTCCAAAATAATTGATTTCCATAATCCGTCTATCGATTTCTAAACTTGTATCAGCAACAGTTGACCGTTGGCTTAAACCGCCGTTATTAAACAGGAAATCAATCCTGCCATATTTATCAAACACTTGTTTCGCTAATTCAGGGAAATTCTCGGAATGCTCTAAATCCAGAGGTAAACAAAAATGATTTTGTGAATTTTTAAGTTCATTTTTAACTTGGATTAAACCGGTTTCGTTTCTTGCCGAAAGAATTAAAGTTGCTCCAGCCTCGGATAATTGTTTTGCAATTTCAGATCCAATACCTGAAGAAGCGCCTGTTACCCAAATTATTTTATTTTCGAAATAACTCATTGTGTAAATAAAAAAATCCCAACTTAAATTTAGCTGGGATTCAATATTAAATTAATTTTTTATAAATCGTCTGGAATTGTAACTTCCTTCAATGTTTTCGACTTCGGTTTCAATTTATCGATAAAGATAATTTTGAATTTTTCCCCATCAGCTGTATAAATCAATTCTGAAATTCCATTTACAATTCCTGGAGCTGTTTTTTTCTCATTAAAAAATTTCTTGTCTAACAATTCATACGTATTGTCATCATATTGAATAAAAATTGACATAATCAAACCATTTTCAACTCTCGCTTTTCCAGAAACGCATGTTGTTCCTTCTTTTTCAAAATAACTGATGATAACGTTTCTGTGCATATCGTCTGCAACGGTGTATGAACCTCTTTTTGCGAATGCATCCTCAAACTTTTTGTAACAATCTTGTGCAGAAACAGAAAAAGTAAAAACAATTGCTGTTAAAAATAGTAAGCTTTTCTTCATAATAATCTTCTTTTAGGGGTTTAAGCCCGGATTCAAATATAACAAGTTTGAATGAATTTTACCAAGTCGTGTCTAATTTATTTATTTTTGACAAAATTCAAAGCGATGAGCACAAAACAAATAGCAGACCATTTTTTCGAAGCAGCGGAAATTTTGCAAAAATTTAACACACCTGCGAATATCTCACTTATTCAAAAAGCGGGTCAAATTATGGTTGATTCTATCAATGAAGGTGGAAAAATCATAAGCTGCGGAAACGGTGGATCTTTGTGTGACGCCATGCATTTTGCAGAAGAACTCACAGGAAGATATAGGGAAAACAGAAAAGCCATTGCCGCAATTTCTATTTCAGATGCAAGTCACATGAGCTGTGTCGCCAATGATTTCGGGTATGATTTTGTTTTTTCGCGTTATTTAGAAGCGGTTGGACGCAAAGGAGATGTTCTTTTAGCAATTTCAACTTCAGGTAATTCTAAAAATATACTTGAAGCCATCAAAGTTGCAAAAGCAAATGGATTAACAGTGATTGGACTCACTGGTAAAACGGGTGGAGAAATGGCAAATTCATGCGATGTTGAGATTCGTGCTCCCTATTCTGATTATGCTGATCGTGCACAAGAAATTCATATTAAAGTTATTCATTCCTTGATTGATTATATTGAAAAGAAGGTTGATTAGCATTTATCAACACTATTCTTTAAATTATGTTGATAAACGAAATTAAAACAATATAATTCAAACGAAACGGAACCAAAATAAATAACTAAATTTGACCTTTTCCGCTAAGAAATTATGTCAAGTCAGGAATTACAGACAACTGTAAAAAATATTTTTTCTGCTTACCTAGAGCAAAACGGGCATCGTAAAACTCCTGAACGCTTTGCTATACTCGCAGAAATTTATGCTTATCAAGGTCACTTTGATATCGAATCCTTGTATATAAAAATGAAAAACCAAAATTACAGGGTTTCTCGCGCTACACTTTATAATACTATTGAATTATTATTGGCTTGCAATTTAGTCTGTAAACATCAATTTGGAAAAAACATCGCACAATTTGAAAAATCTCATGGATCGAAGCAGCATGATCATGTGATTTGCACCGATACGGGTGAAGTAATTGAATTTTGTGATCCAAGGATTCAGAATATTCAAGCTTCGATAGAAGAAATATTTGACTTGAAAATTCAACATCATTCTTTATATTTCTACGGTGTAAAGAATGAGAAAAAATCCAATTCTTAATCCGTGAGTTTAGATTTCAAAATAGCTATTAGTGGCGGCATTGCTGTTGTATCGTTCAAGGGGAAAATCTTAACCGATAGCCATCTTGATAAACTCAATACGGAAATTGGAACTCAAACATTAGAAAAAACAACCAACTGGATATTTGATTTTGATGAATTAACGCATATCAATTCATCTGGAATAAATTTTATCATTCGTTCATTAACACGCTCACGCATTAATTGTGGTGATTTGGTTTTATGTTCGATAAATGGAAATGTAAAAACACTATTTGAAATCGGGAAAATAAATGAAATATTTTCAATTTTCCCATCGATTTCAGAAGCAATCAATCATTTTAAGAAATAGTTAATGAAAGTAGATGTATTATTGGGTTTGCAATGGGGTGACGAAGGAAAAGGGAAAATCGTTGATGTATTAACTCCACAATATGACATAATTGCTCGGTTTCAAGGTGGTCCAAATGCTGGTCATACTTTAGAATTTGAAGGCATTAAGCATGTTCTTCACACTATACCATCTGGAATTTTCAGAGAAGGTGTAATGAACTTAGTTGGAAATGGTGTTGTTATTGACCCTGTTATTTTTCAAAAAGAATTAGAAAAATTAGCACCTTTCAACATCGATTTTAAAGCGCGTTTACTTATTTCAAAGAAAGCTCATTTAATTTTACCAACACATCGTTTACTAGATGCTGCGTCGGAAACAGCTAAAGGAAAAAATAAAATTGGTTCAACACTTAAAGGTATCGGTCCAACTTATATGGATAAAACTGGGCGCAATGGTTTGCGTGTTGGAGATATTTATATGTCCAATTTTAAAGAAAAATACGATGCTTTAGTTGAAAAACACGTTGGAATCCTGAAACATTACGAAGGTTTTGAATACAACTTATCTGAATTGGAAGGTCCTTGGATGGAAGGAATTGAAGTATTAAAAGGTTTAACTGCCGTTGACAGTGAACATTACTTGAATGATGCCATTAAAAACGGCAAAAAAGTGTTAGCAGAAGGCGCTCAAGGAACAATGTTAGACATTGATTTTGGAACATATCCTTTTGTTACTTCTTCAAATACAGTTACTGCTGGAACATGCACTGGTTTGGGAATTGCGCCAACTAAAATTGGAAATGTAATTGGTATTTTCAAAGCATACTGTACACG
Organism: Crocinitomicaceae bacterium; assembly: GCA_044338805.1. Taxonomy (GTDB): domain Bacteria; phylum Bacteroidota; class Bacteroidia; order Flavobacteriales_D; family Crocinitomicaceae; genus M0103. The sequence goes on along the minus strand of JBIIWQ010000008.1, from coordinate 5,106 downwards.
CGTTGGAAGTGGCCCTTTCCCTACAGAATTGGACGATGAAGTTGGTGAATTGATTCGTCAAGAAGGTCGTGAGTTTGGAGCTACGACTGGACGCCCACGTCGTTGCGGATGGAATGATATTCCACAGTTGAAATATGCAATTATGGTGAATGGCGTTACAGAATTATCTATGATGAAAGCAGATATTTTAAGCTGTTTCGAAAAAATCAAAGTCTGCACTCATTATATTATTGATGGAGAAAAAGTGGATTATTTCCCTTTTGACGTTGATGGAGTTGACTTAGTTCCTGTATATGAAGAAATCGAAGGATGGAACACAGATTTAACGGAATTGAGAAATTATGCTGATGCTCCACAAGCTTTAAAAAACTATGTGAAGTATTTGGAACAAAAATTGGAGGTTCCGATTACGGTCGTTTCAGTTGGACCAGATAGAACACAAACTTTAAGCAATAAATAATACCGATGAGCATTTGATAATACTGGAAAAAACCCAGCATAACCAAATCCAATTCGGCATTATACCAAAATAAAAGCAAAGGTTAATTCAAAATTATAAAAGGTATAAAGATTGATCAAATACAAAAACATACTTGAAATTGCGCTTGTTACAGGCGCAATTTTTTTGTTGCCACACTTTAGTTGGTCGCAAAAGAATGTTCTTGAATTATTACCAGGTGCAGATAAATTGGGATACAATGAAAAGACAGGCGCTCATCGTCTTGTCGGTTCAGTAAGCTTCATCTATCAAGGAAATACTATGTACTGTGATTCAGCGCATTATTTCGATAAAACCCAAGAAGTTCGGGCATATGGAAATGTGCATATTACAAAAGATAATATCAATTTATTTTGTGATTCACTTTATTATAATGGTAAAACCAAAAAAGCTAAATTATGGGGACATGTGCGTGTGCGTGATTTGGAATATAAACTCACGACTGACACATTAGAGTACGACGCTAATAAAAGCCAAGGAATTTATAGACATGGTGGAAAAGTTGAAAGTATAGTTTCCAATGAAGTTTTGACAAGTCGAATTGGGTATTTCTATCCTGAATCGCGCAGTTTTTTCTTCAGTGGAAAAGTAAATTACAAGAAAGATGATTTGACAATGACTACCGATACATTGCAATACATTTATGCTAAGCAAACAACTTACTTTTTTGGTCCAACAAAAATCAAACGCGGTAAAACGAACATGTTCTGCGAGAAAGGTTGGTATAACATTGAAACAGAAGAAGGAAGTTTATTGAAAAATGCAAGTATCATTGAAGAAAGTAAGACCATAAAAGGTGATACTCTTTTATATCAAGCGAAATTGGGACTTTCAATCGGTAAAGGAAATGTGTATTTCAAAGACACGAGTCAAGCAATGGAATTTCATGGGGATTATGCCAAATACTCTGAAAAAGAGTTCTATTCGTTCATTACCGGTCATGCATTAGCTGTTAAAATTCAAGAAAAAGACACGATTTACATTCATGCGGATACCTTATACAATCAAAATGACACATTGGGGAAAGTACTTTATTCAAAAGGCTATAACCACGTGAAAATGTACAATTCTGCTATTCAATCTGTTTGTGATAGTATAATTTATGATCAATCTAGCGGAAAAATGGAATTGTACAAAGATCCAATTGTTTGGTCGCAAAACGCAGAATTGAAGGGTGAAAAGATGGATATTTTCTTGAATGATTCCTTGATAGAAAAAATTCTTATTTCTGACAATGCTTGTGTCGTAATGGAAATAGATTCTGGCAAATACTACAATCAAATCGCAGGGAAAGAAATTACTTCCTTTTTCAAAGACAACGAATTGGTTCGCTCAGATGTCAACGGAAATGCTAAAACCTTATTCTTTCCAGAAGAAGAAACGAAAACAGATTCTTCGCTGGTGATAAAAAGATTGGGAATGAATCGCCTTTATGCAAGTATGCTGAGAATTTATCTTGATAGCGGTGAGATTTCTGGGATTACCTATTTCGATAGGCCTGATGGTGTATTTTATCCAATGAACCAAATCAAGGTGGAAGAACAATTTATTCCTGGTTTTAAATGGAATGAGATTTTGCGGCCTAAAACGTGGGAAGAGTTGTTGAAGTAGGGGGATTTAAGCAGCAGTGCAACTGCAGCTTATCGGGGACTTGGGAAGAGTTGTTGAAGTAGGGGATTTAAGCAGCAGTGCAACTGCAGCTTAGCGGATTATGTCAATGCGTCTCATTTACATCCATGTCCCATCTTGTAACACGTTGCACACCTTCCACTTGTTCGAACTTACTCATTAATTGTTCTAAGTGCTCAGTATCGTAAACTAGAACCTTGATTCTACCTTCAAAAATCCCATCATCCGTTTCGAACGAAATAGATTTCATGTTGACATTGTGTTGTGTAGAAATGATTTCAGTCAATTTATTTACGAGTCCGAGACTGTCAATTCCTTTGATGAGAATTGCTGCAACACGTTCTACTAATTCTTGTGATTTCCAACGTGCTTTGATACATCGATACTCCATTTTGGACATCAGGTGCTCTGCATTCGGACAATTATTTCGGTGAATCTTTACGCCTTCACTGATTGTGATAAAACCAAAAACCTCATCACCAGGAATCGGGTTGCAACATTTTGCTATTTGGTATTGAATATTTTTGAAATCCTCACCAATAATAATCGTGTCTTCCTTTTTGTTTATTTTGGAATTCACCACTTTCTCGTGACGGTCTTTCGGAATTGTTTTTCCCTTTTTTTCTAATTGAAGAATTCCGTGAACATTCTCTATATCGCGCAATTTGGATAAATCAATTTTACCTTTTGCAATTCTAAAATACAACTCGGTACCAGAAGGCATTCCAAAATAGGACTCTAAAAACGTGATGTTTTCAGCAGTAAAACGAATATTGTGTTGCTTGAATTTCCTTTCCAAAATCTCTTTTCCATCCAATGCAATTGCCTTTCGACCTTCATTCAAAGAAGATTTTATTTTCTGCTTCGCACGAGCTGAAAAAACAAAACGCAACCAATCTTCATGTGGTTTTTGTTTGGAAGAAGTGATTATTTCTAATTGATCCCCATTGAGTAACTGATAACTCAAAGGAACCAAACGATTGTTGACTTTCGCACCAATGCATTTGTCACCAATATCGGTATGAATATCGTATGCGAAATCGAGAATTGTAGAACCATTTGGTAAAACTCGTAATTCACCTTTTGGGGTGAAGACATAGATTTCATCAACAAAAAGATTCGCTTTGAATTCATTCACAAAATCCATTGCGTTTGAATCTGGATTTTCTAATAAATCTCGAATCTCAGTAATCCATCGGTCAAACTTGCTTTCTTCGGAATTAGATTCTTTGTATTTATAATGTGCTGCTAATCCTTTTTCTGCAATTTCGTCCATTCTTTTCGAACGGATTTGCACTTCCACCCACTTTCCTTGCGGCGACATTACGGTCGTGTGCAACGATTCATAACCATTTGCACGAGGAGTTGAAATCCAGTCGCGCAAACGATCTGGACTTGGTTGATAGAAATCAGTCACGATACTATAAATTCTCCAGCAATCTGGTTTTTCGAGTTCAACGGGTGTTTCTACAATAATTCGAACGGCAAAAACATCGTACACTTCTTCAAAAGGAACACCTTTAGTATTCATTTTACGCCAAATTGACGATATTGATTTTGTACGTGCTTTGATATCAAAAACATACCCTTCGTGCATTAATGCTTCTTTTATTGGCTGTGAAAACTGGCGAATAAACCTATTTCTAACATCCTTGGTAGATTTCAATGCTGAATCTATTTTCGTATAGACTTCAGGTTCACTGTACATCATTGCCAAATCTTCCAATTCGCTTTTCACAGAATATAATCCCAATCGATGTGCTAGAGGAGCATATAAAAATTTCGTTTCAGAAGCAATTTTCAACTGCTTGTCAGCCCGCATGCTCCCAAGCGTTCGCATGTTGTGCAAGCGATCTGCCAATTTAATTAATACTACTCGAATGTCATCCGAAATAGTTAAAATCATTTTCCTGAAATTCTCAGCTTGAATAGAAGCATTTTCGTCAAAAACTTCTGGAATTTTCGTCAAACCATCAATGATCAAACGAACTTTTGCTCCAAATAAATCTTCGACATCTTGTAAAGTGATGTGCGTATCTTCAACGGTATCATGCAATAATGCACATGTGATAGCAGTAGCGCCAAGGCCCATTTCCTCCGCACAAATACGTGCAACAGCAATTGGATGATAAATATATGGCTCGCCAGACTTTCGACGCATGTCTTTGTGCGCATCTACTGCGACATCAAATGCTTTTCGAATCATACGTGTATCTTCACGCGAACGATCTTTTGTCGCACGCAATAGCCCTTTGAAAGCATTCAGAATTTCTTTCCGTTCTCTTTCAATGTCTATTTCTGAAAACACATGTTGTTTCTCTGACATTCTGTTTTTTTATTTTGCGGGAAGAACTTTGGTTGAAACTTCTCCAAAGCCAACACGAACCCCATCTTTTTCAATGTATCCTCTCATAATGACAGTGTCTTTGTCCAAGATGAATTTACGTTCTGTTCCATCATTCATTTTCAATGGTTTTGTACCTTTCCAAGCTAATTCTAACATTGAACCATACGAATCTTCTGTTGGACCAGAAATCGTTCCAGAACCCATTAAATCACCACTTCTAACATTACAACCGTTTACAGTATGATGTGCTAATTGCTGCGCCATATTCCAATACATGTATTTGAAATTTGAACGACTGATAACCGTTTCTTGTGCATTTTCAGGTTCTATTGCTACCTCTAAATTGATATCATATGATTTTAAACCATCAAATTTTAAATACGACAACACTTCTGGCGTTTGCTCAGGAGATTCAACTTTAAAAGGTTCCATTGCATCCAATGTTACAATCCAAGCAGAGATTGACGATGCAAAATTTTTCGCTAAAAATGGCCCTAATGGAATGTATTCCCATTTTTGAATATCTCTTGCCGACCAATCGTTAAATAAAACCATTCCGAAAATACATTCTTCTGCATCTGCTACAGAAACAGGTTCTCCCATCAAATTTGCATCCGTAGTAATAAAAGCA
>JBIIWQ010000130.1:0-6247 GCA_044338805.1 Crocinitomicaceae bacterium | reverse complement strand
TGGACCCCAAACAAATAAATCTGTATTGTTACCATCTCTAATAATCAAGCGGGGAATCGATTTTCCTCCATGTATTAAGTAGTTTTCTATTTCAGAATTTTCGCTGTCTCTCAGTTGGATTTCTAGCGTTATTAGTGGATTCAATTCAACCAGTTTCACGATAAATGGGACACAATGTGCAGCATCACCACACCAAGGTTCTGTAATGATTACCCACGTTTGTTTTTTTGAGATTGAATTGATGGCTGCAAGTGATTCTGGAAGAATTTTACCTTTTTTAAGCCATCTATTTTGACGTGTAAAATTGAGTTTTGCATATTCTAAAAAATGAGGATCATCGTATGGCGAATGAATAATTTTTCCTGCTAAAACCTCGTCGAACGTTTGTTGATATGCTGTAAATGTCATGTCTTTGAATTTTTCTGTAAAGTTAAGGCCAGTTTTAAAAATGAAAGCAACTTAGATTACAAATCATGTGTCTAAAAAAATATTTTGGATTGCAAGAATGCCTTCATTTTATCAAGGGTAAAGACAAAAAAAGTCCACAAAAACGAATCTTTGTGGACTTTGTAAATTAAAGAAAGTGATTATTGAGGCAAACAAACAACACTTATTTCTTTCATTTCCATGTTTCCGTCATGGTCTTTTTCAACGTCAACTAACAGTTTTACAACTGAAGTATCTGTCACATTGTTGGTCCAAGAATAATCCAATGCGTAATTTGCAGCATGTACATCATAGATTTCTGAAAACACATCACTTCCTGTTGTCAAATTTGTAAAAGTAACTGTGTATCCATGCATTTCTGTAGATCCATTCACCGAACCTGTTAAATGTACCACTGAACCAAATGGAATGGTGTCATTCGCACTTGGCGTATTGAAAGTGATTGTTGCGGTTACGATTTCATCTTTCTTACAAGAGATAAGTGAAACGGATAATAATGCGATTATGATAATTGATTTTGTCATTTTTTAAGTTTTTTAGATATTAAATAATTGAGTGAAATGGACACCAATTCTTTTTGTTGAACCGTTCCATTTCCTAAGTTTTGATAAATTGGGAGTTGTCCATAAAGTGATAAAAACCAGTTTGTACGAATAATATTCAAGCCAATTTTCCCACTGATGATTTCTCCGTTGTTCATGCTGTCACTTGTCGTGTAACCATGAATCCGATCTTTGAGAATTAAACTTGCTTGGAATCCAACGAACGGTCGAAATATGGTCTTCGAAAATTTGAACATTCTGAAAATAGTTCCTCCGATTGACGACGAATTCCCATATTGATAGCCGTATTTATTTTGTAAAGAATAGGAATTTGAAGCTTCAATTTGTCCGCCATTTTTACCCGATTGAAAGATATAATTGGCTGACAGCGTAAAATTAAAAGCACCAGTTCCAGGATACATATTCGACATGGCATGCGCACTTTCAGCATATTTCCCAGTCGGAGTTTTTATTCCAAATCCAATATTCAATTGGCGTTGAATAATACCATTCGTATCTTTTTGAATAACTGGTGTATAGAAGCTTTGTAAGCCAATATCTCCAATTCCAGACTGATAAGTTTTTGAACCACTTTCGATTTGAGTCGCAAAGGAATAAGGAAGTGTCCCAATAATTTGCCAACGATTGGACAATTGAAACTTTCCCATCAAATCAGATTGAAGGAAATATTCGGTTGAGTTGGTTACAACTCCCGTTAAAAGTGATTCACTATGGCTGCAATACCGCCTATAAGTTGAACGAATTCCAATAAAATGGAAATCATTGGTTGGTGTAAAACCATTCATGCCAGACGCGCTAACGCCACCACAAACATCACATGCCACAGCTGTGAAATGCAGGTATACACCAATTGTTAATGCAACATATTTGAGCATACAATTCGATTTAAATAAGTAAAATAGGACTAATTGTTTTAGTTCCTTTTATTATGAAAATCTTGCAGTGGGTGGATGGAAAATAGCGGATAAATGCTCCTTCGAATAAAGAGAAGTATACATGTAAAAGTGCTTTTTAGGTTCACTGCTAAACGATGAAAAAATAGATGGTTGAATTTGCAAAATTGAGCAACTTTGAAGTTCTATTTTTGCTGTATATGGGTTGTGTTTTTTACTGGATGCATTTTTCAATTCCTCCGCTTCCAATTTTTTCAATTGCTTTGCCAAGTAGCATTTACCATTACATTTCATGGCTGGCTTATCCTTGTTTTCACACTTTTCCTTCGCAATTCTTGTTTGATCTAACTTATACCATACTTCCCAACCTAGAAAAAAGAAACTTTTTCCTAATAAAGCTGTTGTTAAAAGAAGGGTAAAAAGCAGTCTCATCAATAAATCGCAGGGTATTCAATTGGATCAACTTCATGCATGATTGCATATACTTTTTCAACAATATCATCGATACTTGGCTTGGAGAAATAATCTCCATCTGAACCATACGCAGGTCTGTGATCTTTTGCACTCAATGTTTCTGGTGCCGAATCTAAATGAACATAGCCTTTTTGTTCAACCAAAATTTTGTCAAGAATATATCCTGTTGCACCGCTGCTCACATCTTCGTCAATAATCAACAAACGATTTGTTTTTGCAATTGAATCCTTGATCATGTGATTGATATCAAACGGCAATAATGTTTGAACATCTATCAATTCAACATCGATTCCTAATTCTGCCAATTGCTTTAATGCTGCCTCACATAAATTGAAGGTTGATCCATATGAAACCAATGTTAAATCAGCACCTGTTTTTACAATTTCAGGAATCCCAATTGGCTCTTTGAATTCACCAATATTGTTTGGCATTGGTTCTTTTGTTCTGTATCCATTTAAAGGCTCAATAACCAAAGCTGGCTCATCTGCTTCCATGAATAAATTATAAAATCCTGCCGCTTTTGTCATGTTCCGTGGAACACATACATGAATTCCTCTCAAAGAATTGACAATCATTCCCATTGGAGAACCACTGTGCCAAACGCCTTCTAAACGGTGTCCACGTGTACTGATGATTAATGGCGCTTTTTGACCTCCTTTTGTTCTATATTGAACAGTTGCTAAATCATCGGAAAGTACTTGAACAGCATATAGTAAATAGTCCAAATATTGAATTTCAGCAATTGGTCGTAAGCCACGCATCGCCATTCCAATTCCTTGACCAATAATGGTGCATTCCCGAATTCCAGTATCTGTTACACGTAAATCTCCAAATTGCTCTTGCATTCCTTCAAGAGATTGATTTACACCACCAATTTTCCCTGCATCTTCACCAAAAACTAAAGCTTCAGGATATTTTTCTAGAATTTTTCTGTAATTGTCTCTCAAAATAATTCTCCCGTCTTCTTGCGCATTTGAACCATCGTATGTCGGTGCAACAGCATTAATTTTAAGTGCAGAAAATTTAGATTGTGAATGTAAATTTGAGCTGTATCGACTAAAATTCTCTTCAATACGTTGTTTAACCCAAGCTGAAAGCGCTTGTTTTGAAGCAGATTTTTCTTCGCGAACCATTCTTAAAACTTTGCGTGTGGTCGACAAAATATCTTTTCGAATCGGTTCAAACGCTTTTTCTAAGGATTCAATTTCTTTGCTAATGAATGCCGCATTTGGACTTTCATTACTCACTGCTTTCATTAACGTTAGCGCTTCAGAAATATCATTTTTAAAATCATCTGTGAAAGCCTTCCATGCGTCATTTTTTTGAGTTCTAACACTCGCTTTCGCTTCTTTATGAATTACTTCTAATTCTTCTTCAGTTGCTATTGTTTGATCATCAGCATTGAACGCCAAGATCCATTCTTTGAATTTATTGATGCAATCAAAATCAGTTTCCCATTGCAATCTTTCTTCTGATTTATAACGCTCGTGTGAACCAGAAGTTGAATGTCCTTGCGGCTGATTTACTTCTTTTACATGGACTAGAACCGGAATATGTTCTTCACGTGCCAAAGCAACTGCCTTCTCATACGTTTCACATAAATGTGCATAATCCCAACCTTTCGTTATGAAAATTTCATACCCAGTTTTGTCCTTTGTGCGTTGCATTCCAGCTAACGCTTCAGAAATACTTCCTTTCGTCGTTTGAAGTTCTCTTGGAACAGAGATTCCAAATCCATCATCCCAAACAGACATTACCATTGGTATTTGCAAAACACCTGCAGCATTTATTGTTTCCCAAAAAGGACCTTCAGAAGTAGAAGCATCACCAATTGTTCCGAATGCTACTTCATTTCCTCCGTTTGTAAACTTTTTGAATTTTTCTAAATCTTTTAAAGTTGGGTGATTTCTATAAATTTTTGAAGCTTGCGCTAGACCTAATAAACGTGGCATTTGACCAGCAGTTGGCGAAATATCTGCAGAACTGTTTTTTTGTTCCATCAAATTTTTCCATTCGCCATTTTCATCCAAATTGCGGGTTGCAAAATGACCTCCCATTTGTCGACCTGCAGATTGTGGCTCTACAACTTCATCCGTATGAGCATATAATCCAGCAAAATATTGTTGAACCGTCAATTGGTCAATTGCCATCATCAACGTTTGATCTCTATAATATCCAGAACGAAAATCACCGTTTTGAAATTGTTTGGATAATGCAATTTGAGCAAGCTCTTTTCCATCACCAAAGATTCCAAACTTGGCTTTCCCAGTTAAAACTTCCTTTCTTCCTAATAAAGATGCTTCGCGAGAAAAACAGGCTAAACGGTAATCGTTCAATACTTCTGTTTTAAAAGTTTGGAAATCCAATGATGTTGTGTTTTCGACGGTTGATTCTTTTGTCATAGGTTGCTTTTACACCCACAAAGATAATAAAATATGAGATTGAAAATAGTTCGTTTATAAGATTGTATTTTCTTAATTTTGTTGAATGAATTTAAAGGAGATTTTTAAAAAGTATTCCCCATATTTCGTTGATGTTTGGCAGTATTTAGTGATAATACTAATTTTCATTTTGGCACTTATCTTTTTTCTGTAAGCAAGAATGAAATTTTGTATCTTCGTTGAAATTCGATTTCAAATGAAGATTTTCTGCTTATTATTGATACTATTCTCTGCGACAGTTTCTGCTCAAAATAATATTGATTCCTTGTCGCATATTGATTACCAAGCGCTGCACAACGCCAATTTAAATGATGTTTGGGGATATGTTGATGAATTAGGAAATGAATATGCCATTGTCGGAACAAGTAAAGGCACCTCAGTAGTCGATGTTACTGATCCAAGTAATCCGTTTGAAGTATTTTGGATTGCAGGTTCTGAATCAATTTGGAGAGATCCGAGCGTGCATGGCGATTATGCATACATTACAACAGAAGCATCAGACGGACTTTTAATTATTGATTTAAGTCCATTGCCATTATCTACCGTTTTACCAACAACTCTCTATACTGGTCCTGCTGGTTCACCTTGGCAATCTGCGCATACCTGTTTTGTCGATGAAAATGGTTTCGCCTATATTTTTGGTGCGAATAAGGGAAATGGTGGAGCAATTATTTTGGATATTCAAACAGACCCAATGAATCCAATTGAAGTAGGTGATTTTGATAACTGGTACGTGCACGATGGTTTTGTAAGAAATGACACGATGTACTTGGCTCATATTTCTGATGGGTTTTTTAGTTTAGTTGATGTCACTGTTAAAGCATCTCCAATTCTCCTTGGAACAAAAACAACTCCTAATAATTTTACGCACAACATTTGGCCGAGTGATAATGGGCAATTTGTGTTCACAACAGATGAAATTTCAGGTGCTTTTATTGCGGCTTATGATATTTCAGATCCTCTAAATATTGTTGAAGTAGATCGCATTCAAAATTCTCCTGGTCAAGGAGTATTGCCACATAATACACATGTCTTGTATAATTATTTAGTCACCAGTTATTACGCTGATGGAATAGTTATTCATGACATCACACATCCCAATAATATTGTAAAAGTTGGCTCGTATGACACATATCCAGCTCAAACAACTGGTTTTGATGGTTGCTGGGGTGTTTATCCATTTTTTTCTTCAGGAACAATTCTAGCAGCTGACATTACTGAAGGATTATTTATTTTAAAACCAACTTATATTCAAGCTTCTTATTTGGAAGGAACTGTAACGGATGCTTCAACCTTGGCTCCTTTGAATAATGTTAACGTTCAAATTGTGAGTAACGATCAAATAGATCAGTCTAATACACTAGGAGCATACGCAACAGGTATTTTAGGAGTTGGAAATTATTCCGTGACCTATTCCAAAGTAGGATAT
>JBIIWQ010000129.1:0-6281 GCA_044338805.1 Crocinitomicaceae bacterium | reverse complement strand
TAATTGCAGGATTAATTTGTTTGATTTTTAGCAATATCACTTCAGCCGTGCCATTCCTTATGGCCGTTTGTGCTGTTTGGTTTGGTACAAACAATGCAGCGCGTGAAATTGTAGGAGAGTCTCCAATATATAAGAGAGAACGAATGTTTAACCAAGGTGTTCTTGCTTACATGTTCTCTAAAATAACGGTTTTGAGTGCTTTTGCAGCGGTTCAATCACTATTATTCACCTTGATAATTTCACTTAATTTCAACGATACATCACCAAGTTGGAATAACCCATCGGGAACATTTTTATGGATGTTGAGTTTGTCAATAGCCGCAACAATGATGGGCTTATTACTTTCTGCAATTGTCTCAACAACAGACAAAGTAATGACTTTAGTACCAATTGCATTGATCCCTCAAATTATGCTTGCTGGGGTTGTTGCAAAAATTGAAAATCAATTTGTTGAAATATTGAGTTATGCTACTTTATCAAGATGGGGTACTGAAGGTTTTAGTGTCATTCAAAAAGATGTTTCGGCAGAACTTCCAGATCCATTAAAACCTGGCGAAACAGTAATTCAAACGGTACCAGCCGTTGATCAGCTTAAGGAAAGTTTTCATGAATCGTATCCAGATAGATTTGGCAGTGATTGGGCATTTCATTTATCATTAGATGAAATTGCTGTTTTGATAATTACCTGTCTTTGTTTTATTGGAATTTATATTTCCTTAAAACGAAAAGATTCTATTAGAATCAAATAGTTCAAAAGAAATGGGAAATCAATCAGGAATATATAAAATTGGAAGTTCAAATGAGAATGATATAATCATTGACCATTTCACGGTTTCATTGTTTCATGCTGAAATTTTCAAAGATCCTGAAAACAATGTTTTTTATACCGATTTGCAATCAAAATATGGGTCGTATATAAATGGTAATAGAATTTTGGAACCCATCTTATTACAATTTGGCGATCTATTAACAATCGGAGAAAACCAAATAGTTGATTGGGAATACTTGATTCTTGGGAAAGCACCAATTAGAAAATTGCCGATTGAGACAAAGAACAATAAAAATTTAATAAAAGATAATCTAGATATAGTTCTGATTTATGGGCTAATTCTTTTAATGCTTTTTTTCCTTTCTTTTTTATTAGGTTAATAAAGAAGTTAACATTTAAATACTACTATGGAATACATCAACAAAACAATCGGTAAATACACCATCACTCGCAAAATTGGCGAAGGTGGAATGGCATCCGTATATGAAGGGATTCATGAGAAATTAGGGACAAAAGTGGCAATTAAAATACTGAGTCCAATTTTAGCAAGAAACCCTCAATTGCGTCAACGGTTTGAAAATGAAGCGAACTTCATGGCTTCATTGAATCATCCGCATATTACCCGTGTTTTGGACATTGAAGAGCAGGATGAAACACTTGCAATTGTAATGGAATTACTAGAAGGTGAAGACTTGGATGACCGCGTTAAACGAACAGGTCCACTTTCAAATGCTGAAGTTAAAGTGATTTTTACACAAGTATTGAATGCGTTTGATTATGCGCATTCAAAAGGAATAGTGCACAGAGATATTAAGCCAGCCAATATTTTTATAGACAAAAACAATCAAGTCAAAATACTTGATTTTGGAATTGCTAAAATCTTTGGGACCGGAAATGAAATGACTCAAACAGGAACTCAAATGGGAACACCTGTTTATATGAGTCCAGAGCAAGTGAAAGGGGAGAAATCAATTGACCATCGATCTGATATTTATGCCTTAGGAATTACGCTTTATTTCATCTTAACTGGAAAAGCGCCTTATGAAAGCGCAGAAGAATCGAGTTTTGAGATTTTTACAAAAATTGTCAATGAACCGATTCCGCATCTTGCTAATAATTCCTTTTACGATGCTATCATTCAGAAAGCTGTGTCAAAAGATAGAAATGAACGCTATCAAACGGTTGATGAGTTTATCAACGATATCAATGGAATGCCAAGTCAAATGAGCTCAAAAAATACGCAAGAAACGGTTATAATTGAAAACACGAAGGTTCATTCAACGAAAGCAGTAAAACCTGAAACATCGAGTTTGGCTAATATAGCGCTCTTTATGAGTCTGTTTACTATTATAGTTTTTTTAGTTCCTACATTGTTTTTTAAATTGATATCATTTATTCTAGCGATTCTATCAATAATTCTGAGTGTGAGAGCAATAAAATATGCTAAAAAATATCCAGTTAAAAACAACTGGATGTCAATTTGGGCTTTAATTAATTCAATATTGGTGGTTTTAGTTTTTCTTGCATTGTACGGACGATTTTTTTTAGGGAGATTGTAGTGACAAATTAATATGAAAAATTATTTTCTAGTAACAACGTAACTTAATAATGAAATTACATATTTTGATTCTTCTGAAAATTCTTGAAAAAATCAAACTATTATAATAAAAAAAGAAAGTATTAATTTATATGGAATACATCAACAAAACAATCGTTAAATATGCCATCACTCGCAAAATTGGCGAAGGAGGAATGGCATCCGTATATGAAGGAATTCATGAGAAATTAGGCACAAAAGTGGCAATTAAAATACTGAGTCCAATTTTAGCAAGAAATCCTCAATTGCGTCAACGGTTTGAAAATGAAGCAAACTTCATGGCTTCATTGGATCATCCTAATATTACCCGTGTTTTGGACATAGAAGAGCAAGATGAAACGTTGGCTATTGTAATGGAATTGTTAAAAGGCGAAGATTTGGATGACCGCGTTAAACGAACGGGTCCACTTTCAACTGCGGAAGTTAAAGTGATTTTCACGCAAGTATTGAATGCGTTTGAATATGCGCATTCAAAAGGAATTGTTCACAGAGATATTAAGCCAGCCAATATTTTTATAGATAAAAACAATCAAGTGAAAATACTTGATTTTGGAATTGCAAAAATATTTGGAACAGGAAATGAAATGACACAAACAGGAACTCAAATGGGAACACCTGTTTACATGAGTCCTGAACAAGTGAAAGGGGAGAAATCAATCGATCATAGATCTGATATTTATGCCTTAGGAATCACACTTTATTTCTTATTATCAGGTAAAGCACCCTATGAAAGTGCTGAAGAATCTAGTTTTGAGATTTTCATGAAAATTGTAAATGAACCGATTCCAAATCTTTCTAATAATTCATTTTACGACGCTATTATTCAGAAAGCAGTTTCAAAAGATAGAAATGAACGCTATCAAACAGTTGATGAAATGCAAAAATCGTTGGATGGTTCTAGTTCAGTAACTATAGAAAAGAAACAAACAAATGATAATACTAAAGAAACGGTCAGTAATAAACCAGAAAATAAAGAAAAAATTAATCAAAAACCACCCGTTGTTAGTCAAGAAAGTGGAGCTGCAACTGCTGCATTGGTAATTGGAATTGTTGGTTTTGTTTTATGTTGGTTCCCAATACTTGACCTAATCTTGGGAATTCTTGCAATAGTATTGGGTTCAAACGGACAGAAAGATCAGAATGGAAATGTATCAACAAATAAGGGCTTAGGAATAGCAGGTATTGTTTTGGGTGCTTTTACAACATTAATCGGTTTGATTTTCACACTGGCGATATTATCCAATTTATAATTTTTTAATCATGATAGGAAAACAAATTCTCAATTACGAAATTAAATCTGTCCTTGGTGAAGGCGGAATGGGAACCGTTTATTTAGCTGAACATGTTAAACTTGGTCGTAAGGTTGCGATAAAAGTATTGCTTCCGCATTTGGTTAAAAACGAACTTGTGAGAAGTCGTTTTATAAATGAAGCAAAACTCATGTCGAGTTTGCACCATCCAAATATTGTAACGCTTTATGATTACCACGAGGATGAAAATGGCTTGAGTCTGATTATGGAATTGGTTGATGGTAAACCATTGGATGAATACATTCAAGAAGTCACAGGTCCAATCCAAGAAAAAGAGGCTGTCATTCTTATGAAACAAGCACTTGAAGGATTCGCATATGCGCATAAACAAGGCTTAATTCATCGAGATATTAAGCCTTCTAACCTTATTGTGACCGAATCCAAAGTAATAAAAATATTAGATTTTGGAATCGCAAAATTGGTTGGTGATTTAGGAAACAAATTAACGAAGACCGGATCGCATATCGGAACGGTTTATTACATGTCACCTGAACAAGTGCGTGGACAAGAATTGGATTTACGAAGTGACATTTATGCCCTCGGAATCACATTTTACCAGATGTTAACAGGTCTTTGTCCTTATGAAGGGTTAAACACGGAATTTGACGTTTTCAATAAAATTGTTGGAGAAGAGTTACCTGATCCAAGAACGATTTATCCGGGAATATCGGAACACATGTGCCGTGTAATCCAAAAAGCAACAGCAAAGCAACCTGAAGATCGATTCCAAACCTGCGCTGCGTTTATTAAAGGTTTGAAAAAAGATGATTTTGCGCTTTTGGATTCTGTTAAAAATGTTGTTCCTACTCCTTTAAATGTAGCTCTTGAGAATGACGTTCAAGAAAATAGCACTGCTGAAAATGAATTTGAATCAGAGAAAATAATTGTTGAAGATAAATCTGAGAAACAAGTTGTTGAAGAAAATATAGAAAAGCCAATTGTTTCAGTTGTAGAACCCCATACTCAAACTTCTTTACCTAAAAATGAACAAACAAATACGGACGATAGGCGCCGAAAAATGATCTTGATGATTGGAGGGGGTATTGTTGCATTTTTGATTATCATTTTCTTCCTTTCTAGCGGAGAACAGACAGAAGTTGAAAATTCAGGAAATACTAATGAAGAAAGTACTAAACCAGATGTTAAAACAATAAAAGAAAAACAGGTTATTTCTGAAAAACCTGAATCACAAGAAGAAAAGGTAAAATCCCAATCTTCTGCAAAAACGAATAAATCTCGAAATCAGGAAGTAATCAAAGGAGATAAGAAAAAACAAAATGTTCAAGACAATCAGAATATAGAAGAAGTGAATCCAGTAGTGGAAAGAGCGGCAGTAGAAAGAGCTAATCCTTCGAAATTTATATCTATTTCATTCAATTGGAAAAAAACACTTTTGGACGATATTAAAGTAGATTTGAGAATCTCGAATAATGCCACATATACGTCATATTCTCAATTTGTTTTAAAAGTAACTTATTATGATAAAAATGGTGATTATAAGGGTGAAAATTCAAGAATTGTCAGCACGGCTATTAACCCAGGATATTATTTGGAGAACGAAATAAAGTTTACACCACCTTTCGGGGTGAAAGACATCGATATACAGCTAGTAAGTGTTCGAACAAATAATTAATACTGGTAAATAAAAAAATATGAGAACCATCAATATAGGTAGAAGTCCAGAAAATGAAATTGTCTTGTCAGACTCTACAGTTTCAAGAAACCATGCTTCATTAATTATCGATGGCAGTCTGTTTTGGATTAATGATCTTGGATCAGGTATTAGATTTTGCATCAATGGTAATCGAATTTATGGGGAGAAACCTCTTGGAAGACATGACATTTTAAAAGTTGGAATTGTATTTTCTAGTCTTGTTTTATTAATAATTATTTAAAGTTTCAACACATAATTTTAATATGATAGGAAATCAAATTAAAGATTACAAAATCATTTCTCTTCTCGGAGAGGGTGGAATGGCGAATGTGTATTTGGCTCAACACCAATCTTTGGGGAATAATGTTGCGCTTAAACTTCTCAAAGAAGAATATGTTCAGCATCCAAACATTAGAAAGCGTTTTTTAGCAGAAGCACGAAGTTTGGCCCAAATGTCGCATCCCAATATTATTAAAGTAACGGATTTAATTGACGCTGGCGATATCGTGGCTTTTGTAATGGAATACATTGAAGGGCAAACTTTAGAAGAGTTTTTGAATAAAAAAGGGGAATTAACACGAACTGAAATTGAATCATTTTTCAACCAAATGATTTTAGCTGTTGAATATGTGCATTCACAAGGTTTAATTCATCGTGATATCAAACCATCCAATTTCATGGTGACAAAAAGTGGACAGATAAAATTGTTGGATTTTGGAATTGCCAAGAATACAAATGAAGGTGCTGTTGATTATACTAAAACTGGTTTAATGCAACAAATGGGAACGCCTTTGTATATGAGCCCAGAGCAAGTGAAAAACACTGCAGAGGTTACGAAACAAACAGATATTTATAGTTTGGGTGTTGTTTTGTGGCAGTTAGTAATGAATAAAAAACCATATAATTCAGTTGAATTTTCATTACCCGAAATTCAGGTTTCAATACTAAAAG
>JBIIWQ010000128.1:0-6283 GCA_044338805.1 Crocinitomicaceae bacterium | reverse complement strand
TTCGATTTCAATAAAACCAATGGTATCATAAGAAATAGAGGGTAAATCATTAATCTCAAGTTTAGGATAATATCCTTTTTTCGTGCGAAAATTCGTGTTCCAATTGTTAAAATTGCAAATCACACCCAATGTTCCAGGAAGTTCAAAGTCAATTGAATTGTCTCCAATATATACATAGTCGGCAGCTTGATCTGTTAAATTCCACTTGTCCAATGTTACGGAATAGGTGTATCCGAAACCAAAGAAATTAGCCTGCTTTATATTATTTTTAGTTGAAAGATCTGCAATTACTATAGGAACATGATTATTCCCTATGTTTAGAATAGTGAGTGTTTCTCTTCTTGAATAATGAAAAGGAGAATAAGGAATAGTAGTGTCTGTGTTACTAATTATGAATATGTTTTCAGTTGTGTTGAATTTTTCAGCAAGTTTTCTAGCTATCGGTATTTCAAATTCAGGTTCTTCTGTCAAAGAAACTCTTATTGTATCTCCAATTCCATCTTCTAAAAGAGCCCCAATTCCAACAGCCGATTTTATTCTCCCGTCTTCACCATCACCCGCTTCGGTAACACCTAAATGCAAAGGATAGCAAATCCCTTGTTTCATCATCGTTGCAACAAGTAAGCGATAGGCTTGAACCATCACAATTGTATTACTTGCCTTCATTGAAATAACTAAATTGTGGTAATCGTGCTTTTGACAAATTCGAATAAATTCCATCGCAGACTCAACCATTCCTTCCGGTGTGTCACCAAAACGACTTAATATCCGATCAGAAAGAGAGCCATGATTGGTTCCGATACGCATAGCAGTGTTGTTTTTAATGCATAATAATACCAAGGGAGTGAATTTTTGCTCTATTCTTTCTAACTCAGAATTATAACTTTCTTCAGTATATTCAATTTCTTCAAACTTTTTTTTATCGGCATAATTGCCAGGATTGACCCTTACTTTTTCAACTATTTTTGCAGCTATTTCTGCTGCATTTGGTGTAAAGTGAATGTCTGCAACAAGCGGTGTATTGTAACCTTTGGCAACTAAGGAAGATTTTATCTTCGCAAGATTTTCTGCTTCATTTTTGCTCGGAGCTGTTAATCGCACGATTTCACAACCGGCATCGATCATCCTAATTGATTGTTCAACAGATAGTTCAGTGTTCATTGTGTCGGTTGTTGTCATCGATTGAAGACGAATAGGATTTGCTCCACCCATTTTTAAATTTCCAATGTTCACCTCAATTGTTTGAAGTCTTATTCGTTTAAAAAGATTAACACAGTAATTTAAATTTTTATTTGCTTCTATCATAACTAGTTACTCAATTTGGACTGACGTATTGATCAAAAAACAAAAATAGAGATATAATGTTTACGATCTTTTATTTCAAGAAAAAACAACGATTAAAAAGAGAACAATTGTTAAAGTTTGGATGTTATAGGTATAATGATTTAAATTTGTACCTTAAAATATGTTACCTATTATGGATTTTAGAACAATAAAATTTGCAAAAGATCACAATGAAGAGTTTTACAAAGTCTTAAGACAGCGTGTAAGTGACTACTTCAAAATAAATAATATTACCCGACATGCCAATGCGAAAATGGTTATAAAAACTATTTGCATGTTTCTTTTATATTTCGTTCCATTTGTTTTGTTGCTAACTGTAGCCGAAAATTATTGGTTTATAATGGGAACTTGGATCTTAATGGGAGTAGGAATGGCTGGTTTAGGATTATCTGTGATGCATGACGCAAATCATGGGGCCTATTCGAAAAATGATAAAGTCAATAAATTTATTGGGTATATCATATTTTTTATTGGAGGTGATGATGTAAACTGGAGAATTCAACATAACATCTTACATCACACATATACTAATGTAACAGGTATTGACGAGGATATTAATCCTGGTCCAGTAATGCGTTTTTCTCCTCACGAGAAAAGAAAACCAATGCATAGGTTTCAACATATATATGCATGGTTTTTATATGGACTAATGACATTGATGTGGTTTTTATCTAAAGATTACAAACAAGCGAAACGTTACGAGAAAATGGGGTTAACAGAAACGCAAAATCTTAGCTATAAGAAACATGTAACTATTGTGATCGTTTCCAAAGTACTTTATGGCGCGATGATTCTTGGTCTTCCTCTTATTTTTTCTCCTGCGCCTTGGTGGTTTACTTTAATTGGTTTCTTTATTATGGAATTCATCGCTGGTGTAACGTTAGGAGCAATTTTTCAACCGGCACACGTTGTTCCAACATCAGATTATCCTGTTCCAGATGAATCGGGAAATATACAAGCTGATTGGGCCGTAAATCAATTATATAATACTGCTAATTTTGCTCCAGGTGCTAAATTACTTTCATGGTATGTGGGCGGATTAAATTATCAGGTAGAGCATCATTTGTTTCCTAATATTTGCCACATCCATTATAGTTCAATTTCAAAAATTGTGAGAGAAACAGCGACTGAGTTCAGTTTGCCTTATCACTCTTATAAGACTTTTTATCAAGCGTTGTCTGAACATAATAAGATGTTATATAAGTTAGGTCATTATGATGATGTGCCTGCAATGCAACATTAATTGAGAATAATAGCTTCGATATGAATTTCGAGGATTTTAGAGAATATTGTTTAAGAAAGCCTTTTGTTTCAGAAGGCTTTCCTTTTGATAAGGATACCCTCGTTTTTAAAGTCGATGGTAAGATGTTTGCGCTCACAGATGTTGATAGTTTTAATTCTATAAATCTTAAAGCAGACCCAGAACGTTCTATTGAAATGCGGGAACGATATAACGCCGTTCAACCAGGTTATCACATGAATAAGAAGCTTTGGAACACAATCTTGGTTAATGCTGATTTGCCGGAAGATTTATTTTTTCAACTGATTGATGAATCTTATTCTCTAGTATATTTATCACTTTCTAAAAAACGAAGAGATGAGCTTACGCTGGGATAAATATATTTGGTCAGTCAGACTTGCAAAAACAAGATCTCAAGCTTCAGAAGCGCTGTCGAAAGGAAAAATAAAAATTAATCAATCCAATTCTAAACCTTCGAAGGAACCTAAAGTCGGTGATACAATTCAAATTTCACACAACAGTGCTATCTTTAGTTACAAAGTAATTCAATTGCTAGACAGAAGAATTGGTGCAAAATTGGTTGCAGATTATATCATTGATACAACACCGGTAGAAGAAATTGATAAATTGAAAACATATCAATTAGCGCAACAAAGTTATCGTATAAACGGAACAGGAAAACCTTCTAAAAAGGATCGCAGAGACATTGAGGACTATCAATCAGACTGGGAATAAGCGTTATTTCATCTTTTTCCCCGCTTTGCTGTAACTTTTTACTCTTAACAAAGTCTAACTCAAAAAGAAAGTTAAAACACGTTAAACAGTTTAAAAACATAATCATGAGAAAGGTAATTTATTTAGCATTGTTATTTGCTAGTTCAGGAGTTCTTGCGCAAGAAGAAGAAAAAAAAGATACAACACGTGTCAACATAAAAAACATTGAAATTATTTTAATAGATCATTCTGATGACATCTCAGAAGAAATAGATACAATTGATGCTGCGCCAGACGAAATTGAAAAGAACAAATATGAGGCTCATTGGGCGGGAATAGACATGGGTTTCAGTATGATGACAAACGGTCAATTTAAAACAAGTTTTGATAATAATCCTTATTGGAAAAATGATCCAGCGCGTTCAATGACATGGAATTTGAATGTATTGGAGCATAAATTTGGAATAGCACATGAATATTTTGGCATTACAACAGGGTTAGGGTTTAGTTTTACACAAGTTGCTTTTAGAGACAACTATGTGTTGAATAGCACTTCAGACACCTTGTTTGCAGCGATTGACACTGTAATTGATTATTCAAAAAACAAGTTAAAAGCAGCGTATTTAACCGTTCCGTTGTTGTTGGAATTTTGTACAAATGAAGACTCAGATAAAAGTTTTTATTTTGCCGCAGGTGTTGTTGGCGGAGTAAGATTGGCTTCTAAAACTAAAAGAGAAGGAGAAATAGACGGTAAAGAATTCCAACAAAAAAACAAGGGAGTATATGGCTTGAATTCATTTAAATTAGACGGAACGGTGCGCTTGGGTTATGGTTCATGGGGTGCGTTTGCTTCTTACAGCTTACTTCCGCTTTTGGATGTAGCAAAAACGGTTGAAGTGTACCCATTAACTTTCGGATTGTCATTAAACTTTTAGGTGAATAGTAATACAAGTAAGCAAGAAAAAAGAGTCGCTCTCGTATACTGGCGACTCTTTTGGTAAATCAGAATTTCTAATTTTTTATGACATTAAATTGAGATGATTCTCCTGTTTCAGTCACTATGTTGAAAATGTACATACCAGGCTGCAATGTTGAAATGTTAATTTCAGACTCGCTGTTAATCAAATTAAGAGTTGTTATCATTACTTCTTTTCCGGAAACATCTGTAATGCTCAGTTTTGCATTTCCCTCAGCGTTTATAGAAACTGAAACACTATTTTGAGAAGGGTTGGGAAAAACGGAAAAATTAAGTTGATTTTGATTTGTTATACCCGCTTCAATCGCATCAAAAATTTTGAGTCCCATTGCAGGAGGAGAGTCTGCCCCAAATCCTGAAGGAGCATATACACCATCACTTTCAATAGGGAATGAAGGTTGTAAATAATAGGATTCGTTCCACAAATAATTTGTTTTTGCATCACTACCAAGAAATAAACTTGTGTTAATTGTTTTTATACACGCTAAGTATCTCCTATTGTCTTCTAAAACTACAGGTGTAGAAAACGCCCCGTAAACGGTTTCTCCCTGTAAATCACTCGGATAATAATAGTAACCAAGACTAATTGGATTCAACATGTTAAAAGTAAGGTTTACATCGTTTAAATCTGTAAAAACATCATCCCATTGATAGAGAAATAAAGCCATTTCTTCACCTGATAATGAAACCCCTGAGCCATAAACTGTAGAAGCTGAAAAATAGATTCCTTCTACACCAATTCTACTGCTATTAGGGTCTTTTATAACCATGCAATTTGAATAAGTGTTGTTGTTTGTGGCTGGCCGCGAGAAATTTTGGGATGTTGGTAAATTCGTAAGTGGATCTAAAGCAGAATACGAGATAATAGAATCATTAATAACGAAATCTGATCCATTCATATTGTCACCAGGATATTCGTCAGGAACACCTAGAGAAACAGAATAAGTAAGCTTGTACCTTCCTGCTGGATATGTAGTCAGCGAAAATTGAGGAAAGGAAAAAATTTCCCCTGGGTAAACGTCAATAGTGTCTCCAGCTAGAAGAGGAATTGGTCCAACAACACTGTTAAAAACCGATGTTCCACTTGGGCCGTCGACATTTGCGGTTACCATAACATTTGTTTGGTTTGAGCTGCCATAATTAAAGATTCTAGTTCCAAGCTCAAAGTTAAATTCAGAATTGTTTGTAGATAATTGAGAAGATACGCCCATTGATTTTGAAATCAATTTATCGGTGTTGACAACGCCAATATCATTTGCATATAAACCTGTTTTGTTGCCAAAAAACATGGTTACAGTGTTGCCTTGCAATAATTCTGCGAGGAGCAATGCACCATCGTTAAAATCAATTAAAACGGCTGGAATTATTACGTTCGGCGCTGAAGTAGCCCCACCAGTTGAAAGATCTGTATTGGCACCAGGTCTATTTATAAATAAGACACCAATTGCTCCAGCATTTTGGGCAATTAATGCTTTTTCTGACATCCAGCATATAGTTGAAGCCGTCACACCATCATATCTGTAGACTACGGCAATTTTACCTGTTAAATTATTTAGAAGAGGGGAACAACCATAATATGCCAAAGGTAGACCCGAAGCAGGGCTGTTTCCAAGAGAACCATCATCAACCAACATTAATTCACCTGTAATTGTTGTGCCTGGAATATTGAAATCAGGACTACCCCATGTATTTGCAGGGTCGCCCCATGAAAAGGAATAATTACCTGCGATTGAAGCGGGAGAAATACCTGCACAAACGACTTGAGATTGTGCAAAATTGGCTGTAAAACCAATGATAAAAAGTAGTAAAAGAGTTTTCATAAAATTGATTTGATGCTAAATTAATTTAACTCAGGAAACTATAAAAATAAAAAAGGGCTGATGAAACACCAGCCCTTTCTAAAAGTCATTAAAATTACTTCTTTACTACATTGAATTGTGATGTTTGACCACCTTCAGTTGTAATATTGAAAATATACATTCCAGCTTCTAAAGAAGAAATAGCTATTT
>JBIIWQ010000127.1:0-6296 GCA_044338805.1 Crocinitomicaceae bacterium | reverse complement strand
TTGAATTCTGACGGATAGCCTAGTTAATGCCACAGATGCACAGATTATATTCTATTTCAATATAAATACGTTCTAATTAATCCTGAAAAAATCATCTGTTGCAAATTTTAATTTCATCAAGACAACAAATTGATGTAAGCTCAAAAATCAATCTGTGAATCTGTGGCGGATATATTTTTAGTGGCTTAATGAAAAAAACAAAATTAAAGCACCACAACTTTTTTACTTGTTCGGTTTTTATCCTGTTGAATAGTACAGAAAAATGTTCCTCTAGGCAAATCAGTAACTTCCGTTTTACCTTCTTCACCAATTAACCAGGTTCCGACATAGGTTCCTTCAACGCTCGTTATCGTAATAACAGATCCATTTTTACTTTCAACAAAAATCCTTCCTTCCGATGGGTTCGGATAAATTGAAACGGCAACTTCCATCTGTTCTCTTTTTTGAGATGCTTCTTTAATCGGATTGGTTTCTTCTTTAGAAATCGTTCCACTCAAATGATTTTCCTCTTGTGCAAAGCAACTTCCTGTTACAATTAAACACATCAACACCACAGCTTTTCTCATCGTTTGTTTTCACTAAAACAACAATTCTAATTTTCGTTACAAAAAGCACAACAAAATCATTCTTTGTTTGTTTTTATGTATAATCAGTCTAAATAAGACCTTTCCCCTTGTTGCTTACATTGTAACACTTAAATTTGGGGCATATTATATTAATAATTATACTATTTATGAGTAAGTCAGTTATTTTAAAATCCTCTATTGCCAAAAAATACTGGATGGCGTTTACAGGATTGTTTTTATGTCTTTTCCTTGTGGGCCATCTTCTTGGGAATTTACAATTATTCTACGCTGGAGAAGAAGGAAGAAGAGCATTCAATGAGTATGCTTACTTCATGCAGCACAATTTATTGATCAAAGTAATGTCATACGTTACTTATCTTTCAATCTTATTTCATGCTATTGATGGATTGTTATTGGCTTTTCAAAACAAAAAAGCGCGCCCAGTTCAATATGCAATGAACAAAGCATCTGCAAATTCGTCATCTGCCTCTCGACAAATGGCTTTATTAGGTAGTATCATTTTGATTTTCATTGCTACGCACATGGTGAATTTTTGGGGTAAAATGCATTTCGGAGAAATTCCGTTGCATACCTACAACGTTTCAATGCCGGGACAAATGGGTCAAGTGCAAGAAAGTTCATTTTACTATACACATGATTTTTCTGTTCAACCAGTTCCAGTTGTAAAAGAAATAGTTGTAAAAAATGAACTAGAATTATATATCAAAAACCCTGAAATCAAGGTTGGTGAAGGCTACAAAGATTTACATTCAGTTGTTATGGGATTCTTTGGGAAAAGCGCAAATGGTAACGATGTAAACGAGTTAGCTTGGTTAGCCGTTTTATTGTACACAATTTCAATGGCTGTTCTTTCTTTTCACTTAATGCACGGATTCGCTTCGGCTTTTCAAACATTAGGATTGCGTCATCCGCGATATACCGCAATCATTAAGAACGTTGGAATGGGATTCGCAATTATTGTCCCTGCTACCTTTGCTTCAATTCCATTATACATATTCTTTAAGTAATAATTCGATTTTAAAAATAGATTCATATGTCAATTTTAGACTCAAAAATACCTTCTGGAGCACTTAGCACAAAATGGTCTTCTTACAAAGATCATATTCGTCTTGTGAACCCAGCAAACAAAAGAAACATAGATATTATTGTTGTTGGAACAGGATTAGCTGGTGGTTCAGCTTCTGCAGCCTTAGCTGAATTAGGATACAATGTGAAAGCCTTTTGTTTTCAAGATTCCCCTCGCCGTGCGCATTCGATTGCTGCACAAGGAGGAATCAATGCTGCAAAAAATTACCAAGGAGATGGAGATTCTGTTTTCCGTTTATTTTACGATACAGTAAAGGGCGGTGACTACAGATCACGTGAGGCAAATGTTTACCGTTTAGCTGAGGTTTCTGCTAGCATCATTGACCAATGTGTTGCACAAGGTGTTCCTTTTGCACGCGAATATGGCGGTTTATTAGACAATCGATCATTTGGTGGTTCTCAAGTTTCCCGTACTTTTTATGCGAAAGGGCAAACTGGACAGCAACTTTTATTGGGCGCTTATTCCGCAATGTCTCGCCAAATTGGAAAAGGGAAGATCCAAATGTATAAACGTCACGAAATGCTAGATTTAGTAATCGTTGATGGAAAAGCGCGAGGAATCATTGCTAGAAATCTTGTTAAAGGGTCGTTAGAAAGATTTTCTGCACATGCTGTCGTGATTGCTTCTGGAGGATACGGAAATGTATTCTACCTTTCTACTAATGCGATGGGGTCTAACGTTTCCGCAGCTTGGAAAATTCACAAAAAAGGAGCTTTCTTTGCTAATCCTTGTTATACCCAAATTCATCCTACATGTATTCCAGTTTCAGGAGATCATCAATCTAAATTAACGTTGATGTCTGAATCATTGAGAAATGACGGTCGTATTTGGGTGCCTAAAAATTTAGAGGATTCAAAAGCTATACGTGAGGGAAAAATGAAGCCAACAGATATTTCTGAAGAAGAAAGAGATTATTATTTGGAAAGACGTTATCCTGCGTTTGGAAATCTTGTTCCACGTGATGTTGCTTCTCGCGCTGCAAAAGAAAGATGTGATGCTGGTTTTGGAGTCAATGCTACAGGTGAAGCCGTTTATTTAGATTTTGCATCAGCAATTGAACGTTACGGAAGAGAAAAGGCACGCATGAATCATGATGGAGAAGCTTCAATGGACACAATAATGGCACTTGGGGCTGAAGTTGTGAAAGCGAAATACGGGAACTTATTCCAAATGTATTATAAAATTGTAGATCAAGATCCTTATAAAACGCCAATGATGATTTATCCAGCCGTACATTACACAATGGGTGGTGTTTGGGTTGATTATAACTTAATGACAACAATCACAGGGTGTTATGCAACTGGAGAAGCAAATTTCTCAGATCATGGTGCAAATCGTTTAGGCGCTTCTGCATTGATGCAAGGTTTAGCTGACGGGTATTTTGTGTTACCTTATACAATTGCTGATTACCTCGCAGATGAAATTAGGACGGGTAAAATTTCAACAGAATTACCCGAGTTTATTCAAGCTGAAGCGGATGTAAAAGCGGGTATCGATCGTCTAATGAACATCAAAGGAACTAAATCAGTAGATTATTTCCACAAACGTTTAGGGAAAATTATCTGGGACAAAGTTGGAATGTCTCGCGACGAAGCTGGTTTAAAATGGGCAATAGATGAAGTGCAGAAATTACGAGCAGAATTCTATTCTGATGTTCGTATCCCTGGAACTGTAGACTCTTTCAATCCAGAATTAGACAAAGCAAATCGTGTGTGTGATTTCTTAGAATTAGGAGAGTTAATGGCAGTAGACGCATTAAACAGAACTGAATCTTGCGGAGGTCACTTCCGTGAAGAATCACAAACTGAAGAAGGAGAAGCAAAAAGAAATGATAAAGATTTCGCGTATGTTGCAGCTTGGGAATATACAGGAAAACCATCAGAAGCAATCTTACACAAAGAGCAATTGGTGTTTGAAGAAATCAAATTGGTAGAAAGAAATTATAAGTAAAGACGTTAGCTGTTAGTTATTTATCTTTAGCAATTGAAGCAATGGGCAAAATGATAAATGGATTAATAAGAACATTAGATAAATAATAATCAAGTAATTGCAGTTTTAAATTTAGCTCAGCTAATTACTAACTGCTAATTACTAATTACTTTAAAATTATGAAATTAACATTAAAAATCTGGAGACAAAGTGGACCAAATGACAAAGGTCAAATTGTAACCTATCCTATCGATAATATTGAGGGTAATATGTCTTTTTTAGACATGATGGATGTTTTGAATGAAGAATTAATTATGAAAGGAGATGATCCTGTAGCATTTGATCACGATTGCCGTGAAGGAATCTGCGGAATGTGTTCTTTGTTTATAAATGGTGAGGCACATGGTCCAGACAGAGCTGTTACAACATGTCAATTGCACATGCGTAAATTCAGTGATGGTGAAACAATTTACATCGAACCTTGGAGAGCGAAGGCTTTTCCTGTGGTAAAAGATTTGGTTGTTGACCGCAGTGCATTTGACCGTGTGATGTCAGCCGGAGGTTTTGTTTCAGTTAACACGTCGGGAAATACAGTTGATGCAAATGCAATTCCTATTTCTAAAATTAATGCGGACAAAGCGTTTGAAGCAGCAACGTGTATTGGATGTGGTGCATGTGTTGCATCTTGTGTGAATGCCTCAGCCATGCTTTTTGTTTCTGCAAAAGTTTCACAGTTAGCTTTATTGCCTCAAGGGAAGGTTGAAGCAAAAGAGCGTGTTTTAAACATGGTTCGCACGATGGACGAAGAAGGTTTTGGTAATTGCACAAACACTGGGGCGTGCGCTGTTGAATGTCCAAAAGAAATTTCATTAGACAATATTGCCCGCATGAATCGGGAGTATTTCAAAGCAATGTTAACTTCTGAATAGTAATAATAATGCTGAAACTAAAAAAAATAACCTTAACCCAACCATTTAATTTAACTATTCGTTATCATTTAATTAATTTTATTATTTTCGCTTAAACTAAATTTAAAAATTATGAAAAAAATGTTACTTGTAATGGCAGTTTCCTTCTTTACCTTGGAAGCAATTGCTCAAGCTGTAGTAGCTGGTATTTCTCCAGTGGCTATTCAAGGTAATTATGACTATGGATTACAAGGGGGTGAAGGTGGTTGGCCAGGTCAAACAGATGATGGCACTTGGGCGCTTGCTTTAGACTTCAATATTAATGGAACAAATGTACAAGGTGAATTAGTAATGGTTAACGACAGTACTCCTGGAACCAATGCTACTTATGGTAACCTTTTAGGTGAAGAAGGATGCGCAACATCTACTGCTGGAGCTTATGCTGGAAAAATTGCAGTTATTCGACGTAATACGTGTAATTTTTCATTAAAAGCATACAATGCTCAACTTGCAGGTGCTATAGCTGTTATTATTGTAAACAGAGAAGACGCGCTTTTAAATATGTCAGCTGGTACTGACGGAGTTAACGTTACTATTCCTGTGGTTTTATTATCTAACGTAGATGGAAACGCACTTATTGCAGAAATGGTGAACGGTCCTGTTGTAATGTTTATTGGAAATAAAATCGGTTTGTATGCGGACGATGCAAGAGCTACACCTAGCACAACATTGATTTCTAAATCATCCGGTGTGCTTTCTCAATTAGCTACAAATGGTATTGAATTTAATTTTGATTTAGGATTAAGGGTTTATAACGATGGTTCCAACGATCAAAATAATATAACCGTTACAGCTAATATCGATGGCCCTTCTGGCACTTCTGTTTATTCTAATACTGTTGGGCCATTAACAATTGTTTCTACAGATAGCATCGATGTTTTCCCTGGAGAAGTTAATAATTTCACTCTATTTTCTCTTGCAACTTATCCTGCAGGAAGATATAAACTAACGTATACCATAAATTTAGGAACGCCAGATCTTTATGCTCAAGATAACGTTTTAACATCTGAATTTGTTGTTAATGATTCTATCTATACTTTTGCTGCTTTGGATTCTTTGACAAATCTTCCGGTTGCGAGTAACTTCACTCGTCCGGGATCGACCTATAATACTTTTGCATCTTGTCTGGTAATTGATAATCCAAACGCAAGTAGAATTGGTGTTCAAGGAATGTATTTCCAAGCCACTACTAATGCGTCTGATTCTATAGATTTGTCTGGGGAGGAAATGATTATGAACGTATACCGTTGGGAAGATGTTTTTACAGATTTAAACGATGTTAACTTAGCTTTCTCAGCATTAAATTCAATCGCAGTTGGATTTTACTACTACCCAAGTGATTTACAGGACCAAACAGTATATGGAGCTTTTAATGCACCTGTTTTATTAGAAAACAACCAACGTTATCTTGCTTGTGTGCAAACAGGAAATGCTAAAGTATTCTTAGGATACGATTCTGACAACAATTATTCTTGGAATGAAGGGTACTACTTGCAACCATTAACACCAATACAAGTTGACACTGCTTCTTATGCATCAGGATTTGGAATGGATACTCCATCAGCATTGGGGTTAAAAGTTTTCAGCGCGGCAGAGCTTGGAATAGCAGAGGTTGGTTCTTTAAACGGAATAGCTTATCCTAACCCAGCAACAAACGTTGTAACAGTTTCGTTAAAAGCAGAAGGAAATGCTAACTTAATCATTACAGATATTTCTGGTAAAGTA
>JBIIWQ010000126.1:0-6300 GCA_044338805.1 Crocinitomicaceae bacterium | reverse complement strand
TTTTCAATATAATTGATAATACAAAACAAATGAACAAACAAAAAAACATGACAAAATCAATCATTTTAAAAAAAGGGTTAATCGCTTTTTTATTATTAATCACGAGTTCTTCGTTCGGTCAAAACAGCGAGAAATTCAAATTAAGTTCTGACTGGCAATTACTTGAAAATGCGAGTGAAGTAAACTTCTATGTCAAAAGAACTGAATGTACAGTTGCTGGATTCAAGCTTGCGTTAATTTATACGTTCTTGAAAATTGAAAATCTTTCAAATCAACCGAAGTCAATTCTTTTTAATTTTGGTTTACAATACACTGAAGGATGCAATGGTTGTGAAGCTGGGAAAGAACATGCAGCATACATTACTATTCCTGCAAAAACAAGTTTAGAAGGCGATTGTAACTTTAAAGAAACGCAATTGACACGATTAATTAACAACCCAAATCTTTCTGGTGGTTGGAAATTTGAAAGACCAGTTATTACTAATTTAATTATTGAATAAGGCCGTTATGAGAAAAATATTTCCACTTTTAATACTTATTCTATCAACGAATAGTTTAGTAAAAGCACAAAATTGCAATATTACAATTACTCCTATGGATACGTTAGTTTGTATTGGAGACTCTGTTTTAATCACTTCAGTTTCAAACTTATTGAACGCTGGTCAATCTTTCAATTTCAACAGTGCAAGTGTTCCTGCAGGTTGGAGTGTTGCAGGTGGAACAAGTTTCTCTACGCCATGTGGAGCTAGTCCTT
The DNA here is from genome assembly GCA_044338805.1 of Crocinitomicaceae bacterium. Taxonomy (GTDB): domain Bacteria; phylum Bacteroidota; class Bacteroidia; order Flavobacteriales_D; family Crocinitomicaceae; genus M0103. The sequence goes on along the minus strand of JBIIWQ010000126.1, from coordinate 5,546 downwards.
CTGGAACTCCCTACTATTGGGCTTCATCTGCGGGGTCTGGAACACCAATGATTACAACTGCTGGATTCGATATTTTTTGTGGTGGAGCAATTTCATTTGATATGGTTTATGCAGTGCAAGGTGCGTCAACTCCTTGTGAAGGGCCAGACGAACAAGACGAAGGTGTTTCAGTTCAATATTCGATTGATGGCGGAGCAACATGGATTGATATCATTTATTATTCTCCAGGTGGATTTACGTTACCTACTAATCCAAACACGTCAACAAACATAGTTGCTACTGGACAATCAACTCCTTATACGACATGGAGTACATTTAATATTCCAATCCCTCCTGGAGCACTAACAACCAATACAATGTTTAGATGGATTCAAATACAATCTTCTGGAGCTCTTTATGATAATTGGGGATTAGAAAACATTGTAATCAATGCTACTGGTGTACCTTGCGGTTCTACTACCGTTGTGAATTGGGATAATGGTTTAATGGATACAGATGCATTTTGGGTTGTTCCAATGGGAGATACAACTTTCCAAGCAATGGTTTATGATACATTAGGAAACTACATGTGTACTTCTGAAATTCTTATAATCTAGTTGATACAGTTTATTCTTATTGTCCAACATTTTCACCAACAGCTGGAGTAACAAACATCGCAAATTCTGTTCCTCCATATACGTATGATTGGACTACTCCAAGTACTACAAACCCAACAATTATGCCTTCTACAGGATTAGAACATGATACTATTACCTATTTCGTTACCATACATGATGGTTGTAATTACGTAAGACAAGACAGTGTTGTCCTAGTAATAAATCAACTTCTTGCAATAGACACGATGTATTCTTACCCCGCAACAGCTTGCGCACTTGACGGTGTTGTTTCTGGTGTAGGACAAGGAATAACAGGAGTTGCATCATACCAGTGGACAGGTCCAGGAGCAGGAAATCCTAATTTTATTGATGCTACTGTTTGGACTGATCTAGCTTCAGGGTGGTATTATTTTTCTATAACGGATAATGTTTGTACAACAAATGATTCTGCTTTTGTTGATATATTAAATCCACCAATTGCAACTATTTCTGCTAATATTCAATCAGGATGTAATCCGACTGAAGTTGTATTTACGAATACCTCCCAAAATGCTAGTAATTATATATTTAATTTTGGAAATGGAAACACGGCTAATTTGAATGACTTAAGTAGCCAAACACAAACATTCACTTCAAGTGCAAATGTTATGCTTATTGCACTTTCTAGTCCAACGTGTGGAGATACTGCTGAGGTAACAATTACGATTGTTGAATGTGGTTGTACTAATCCGATAGCTTTAAACTATAGTGCTGCTGCTGTCTTAGATGACGGAAGTTGCATCTTGCCAGTACCTGTTATTAATCTACCGAATGTTTTCACTCCAGATGGTGATGGCGTAAATGATTTATTCTTTCTAGATGCTTCTAACAAATCAAAAATAGAATTGACAATCATCAATCGTTGGGGAAACAAGATGTATCAAGGTTCAAGTATCAATCCTGCGTGGAATGGTAAAACCGATTCTGGTGCATTAGCAGAAGAAGGAACTTATTTCTGCAAGTACATTGTATTTGGTGTAGATGGAAAAGAATATGAAGGTCAAGGTTTCTTGCAATTGGTAAGAAACTAATCTGATTTCAAAAATAATTAAAAGGTCTGTAGAAATGTAGACCTTTTTTCATGCCTTTACTTTTAATTCGGGTATTATTTTAGTGGATATTTTTATTGCTTAACTGCGCGCCAGCAGTCGATCGGCCTATTTTTCACAAGATCGTTTTTCCGAAAATAAAACTTAATCTTTAAAAACTTATCGTTTATTCGAAGCAAGATTGAAGGCGTGGAGCTAAACCCGGGATATGAGCAACATTAATTTACATTAAACTGAAAAGACTCCATGCTAATATTAATACATTAAATGACAATAAAATAATACTCAAAGTAGTGTAATTCTGTTTATTTATCATATTTCCAGATAAGACAATCGCGACTGCGTTTATTGATAATCTCAAACATGTTGCTTCTTGCCCACTTTTAACAAAATCAGGATAAACGATTAAATATTCCTTTATAATATTATCAAAACCTTCAATTTCAGTAGCGACTTTAATCCACCTATAAACATCTACAATTACAATTAAGGTTAATATAATTATAACAATTAAAACTAAGTTTTTCATAGTACTTATATCAATTGGGAGGTTTCTGTGTATTGCTTTTAACGGTTTAGCAGTAGGCGAAGTGACACTTTCTCTCGAATATGTACGTGCGCTATTTTGCTTACTGTGTGTTATGTGGGGTTCATTTTTTCACCTCCGAAGGAAGCAGTGAAACTAATTTATTCTTCAAATCCATTCGTTCGTGTAGGATTCTTGTAATTTCAATCGATTGATCTTCCAATAAACGATAGAAAATTATATGCTTTGAGGTAAGTTTTCCCTTCAGATCTTGATAAATTTCCGAATATACTTTGCCAATTTGTGGTTTATTAGCGATTGATGAACAGGCACTAATTATTAGTTTATAATATTTGTCTGCTTGGCTTTCAGACCAAGTCTCAACAATGTAACTCCAAATGTCAGATAAATCCTTAACAGCATTGTTTGTAAACTTCAACTGTGCCATTTATTTTCTTTTTGCTTTCATCATTTTTAAATGCTCTTCAGGATCAAAATCTTCGGCTAAACCACTATTTATACCTTCATCAATAGCATGACGCAAAGCAATAATTTTCTGTTCCTCTTCTTCAAGTAGTCTCAATCCAGCACGGATTGCCTCACTTGCATTTTTGTACCGTCCTTCTCTTAAAACACTTTGAATAAATTGATCAAAATAACTACCCAAAGTAATTGATGTGTTTTTACTCATAACAACTAATTTTAGCGAACATACCAAATATTGGTATTATTTCAAAATATATTTTGGGAATTTTTCGGGTATGGGCAATCCCACATAACGGATTTGGGATTGGCGAAGGTGGTTATTTTACCACAAATGTTGATGCGGAGAACCAAACTTTGATTAACCACACCGCGAAGCAGCCACGAAGTGAAATGTGTCTGGGGAGCACTGAACCGCCACTTTTGCCAAACCCGTGTTATGCGCACGTGCTAATGCTCGTTCAAGACACAATTAGTTAACGTTTGCAATAAAGTTTATTAGACGCTCATGCTATTTGTTCGGATTGCCTAATCATTTTTCTTTTAATCTTCTCTCTTTTTCATGTTAATGGAATACGCTATTAAAACGATACCGAAAACAGAGAATCCCATTGAAAGTAAAGAATGACGATGATAACTCTCGTTGCCCCAACCTACGATTAATTCGTACACAAAAATTGTTGCACCAATGGTTGCAGAAATAATTCCTAAAATGCGTTTTTTATCAAATTCCATAATCTATATTTTAGCTTTGCCTCTACTAATCGGTTTTCGGCTTCACCGTTTATTTTAGTGTTAAAATTAATTATTTACATTTAAACATCAATGTTAAATTGATTAACAAGCATGATGTTTTACTCATATCGGTTGCAAGGGTTTACTGAGTTTATAACTGTCATTTCCAACATAGATAGCGCAGTACAGACTACTCAAATTACCATGAAAACCTTTATTAACCTACAAATATTGTTAGCGATAGTATTAAATTGTTTGTCGTTTTAATGATTAATTAGTTTTCTTGTCAGATTTTATTTTAGTCTGCTATTCATCTTCTATTTTACGCCATCCTTTATCTTTAGCCATTTCACTTTTATAAACCACGAATCGTGCTTGGATGTATTAAGAGGTTACTGTAAAGAGCGAAAGTTTATTTATCCATTTAACGTTTAGGCGAAGAACCTAAACGCCAATTTCTTTAAGAGGCTGATACAGGCTATCTTTAAGTGTTTGTTAATGAGTTAATTGTTTTTCAGATCTAGAAAGCGTTCAGCAAACAAACCTAACAATAAGGTAAAATTCATTTACATTTGAACACCGCGTGGATTCTTTATGTTGTCATCAAATAATAGCTCACCATCCCTATTAATCATAATAGTAGCCCTAATTGGAAAGCCCATACCAACTTTTATTTCGTATAGGGTATCAATTCCATTTTCTTTTACATTGAATGAGTGCAAGCCGCCCCATAAAGATTTCTTTTGTGAAACGATTTCCCCGTTATAATAAATTGTTTCTTTTCCGCTAAAAAGGCTAAGTAAATTTATTTCTATTTTGTTTCCATTTACTACTAATACTCTCATCTTATTTTCAATATTAATTTCCGAGTTTTAAAACTTTTCAGTTTTTTAAACGTTTTTTAGATTGGGTTCTGATCTCCACTTTTTTGTTTTTTACCAAGCAGTGAGCTTAAGCGTTTGTCTTTCTCATCCCGTCTTGGTTATTTCTTATTTTCCTATTACTTATTTATCCTTAACAAATCCCCGTTTATTTAGCTTATCTAGCCATTTTAAGCTGACTTGAGGATATAAATGTTTAGTTATATTTTATAATTAATTCTGTCAAATATACAAGAAACCAATAGATTACCTAATTATTTCAAAAAATAATCTGAGTTTAATAGAATGGGTATTGAAAAAAGCTAATTTTTTCAGAAGTGAATGCAGAAAAAAAGCCTCACTAAAAATAGTGAAGCTTTATAAGGAAATAGTGTTTGACGTTTATTAAACCATTTAATTGATCTAAGGGAGCACATCTTGGTTTGTAGTTCAATGTTTTGAAGATAGTGCAGTAGAAGAATTCGTAGAGTAAGGATGATAGCGTCTTTTTGGATTCGTTTTTAAGTAATTGTCTCTGTTTTTATCAGATGAGAAACCAATTTTTCCTTCAGTTTTATTCGTGCGGTTATTACAAAAAAATAATACCTATTTCTTTATCAATTATTTTTTATCGTACCAATACTTCGTTATACTTGGAATAAAAAAGATTGAAAAAATTCCAAGTCCTAAAACTAGAAGAATACCTGCTCCAGGCCAGTGCATAATTTTAAATAATTCACCAAGTGCTATCAACGAACAAGAAAATGCTCCTGAAATAAATGCTAATGTTTTCATTTTTATTTAATTTTGGTTTTCCTACTCTTATGGCTTTTCGGAATACGCCCCGTTTTTAATGTGGTTTTCTTGACTCCACTTTTATATTCTTTGCCAGGCAGTGAGCTTAAGGGTTTTACTTTCTCATCCCGTCATGGTTATTTTTAAATTTGCCTATTACTTATTTATCCTTAACAAATCACCCGTTTATTTAGCTTATCTAGCCATTTAAGCTGGCTCGGCAATAGAAGTGTTTAGTTATATTTTATAATTAATTCTGTCAAATATACAAGAAACCAATAGATTACCTAATTATTTCAAAAAATAATCTGAGTTTAATAGAATGGGTATTGAAAAGATTGAAAAAAGCTAATTTTTTCAGAAGTGAATGCAGAAAAAAAGCCTCACTAAAAATAGTGAAGCTTTATAAGGAAATAGTGTTTGACGTTTATTAAACCATTTAATTGATCTAAGGGAGCACATC
>JBIIWQ010000125.1:0-6338 GCA_044338805.1 Crocinitomicaceae bacterium | reverse complement strand
TCCATTACTCTTTTTAATTGATCAGCTGCAAAATTACTAATAGTCTAAAATTCAAACAATGAACTTGGGTTAAGAAATACGTTTCCTTATTCTACTTAGTGCTTGTGGCGTTACTCCAATATAAGAAGCTATGTATTTTAATGGAATAAATTGCAACAATTCAGGCTGTTCTGTAAATAATTTCAAATAACGTTCCTGGGCAGATTGGATTAATAAAGATAATTCTCGCTTAGATTTTTTCATAAACAGGTCTTCGCTTGCCAATCTTCCAATTGTGTTGCCAATTTCCGTATTGTCATAAATTATTTCTAAGTCATTATACGATACGCTCCAGAGTATAGTGTCTGTTAAGGTTTCTAATTGGTAAGTTGATGGTTCTTGTGTCAAGAAAAAATCATATGCAGACACAAAATTATTGACGAATGCAAATTCAAAAGTTAAATCATCAAATTCTTGTGGAATACATTTTCTAATAATTCCCTTCTCTATAAAAGATAAGTATTTTTCTTTATGACCTACTTTTAAAATTATTGAATTTTTGGCAAATTCACGTCTTACAAGTTTAGATGAAAAGAACTCCCAATCTTTTTCAGAAATAGCAACCATTTTTTGGAAATATTTTTTTATTTCAATCATTTCTCGTTCTCAATTAGGCTGTTTCAAGTGAGTGGTTTCTTCTAAAGCATGCCGCATAACGGGCGGATAACCCTCATTTTATGAGGGTTATTAAAACTAGTCATTATTTAAGTTTCTTTTGCTTTTTTTCTTCTAAAACTTTGTAATTCGTCGTTGAAACAACTTTTTCACCGGTCTTCTTCTCTAATTCCTTGCGTGCATTTCCGGCAACATCACCTCCTTGTTTTGCTGCCTTTTTGTTTTCGATAAACCCTTTTGGATTTTGAGTTTTAACAATGGCAGTAGTTGATGCTTCTCCTAACATGGAAAAGATTAATTCGAGATCCGTCATGTGGTCCCTAAGATTTTCTCTCTTTAAATTCTTTACTTCTTTATATTCTGATGGCGTTAAACCAAAGGTTGCTTTTGAAATTTGTGCTGTAAGAATTGCATATTCTTTCTGCTCTTTTATTCCTCGTTCAGACCATTCCTCTGTCAATTCTTCACGGATCGCAATACTGCGCATTCTCTTTTCAACCCATTCATCAGAGTATCCTTTGAGTTTGTATATTTCTCTAGTGCGTTGAATTGCTAATTCTGGATTTTCAATCTCTTCAATTCTTTCAGAACCTACTTGGGCGAGCCAAAGCTTAAATGGTTCAGCTTTGGGTGAAGGAATTGATTGAATTATCCTGAGTAAACCCTTTGCATCAGAACACCCCATTTTCTGAAGGCCACCTTTTGTTTCAACTTTAAGGGTAGGTACAAATTGTACCCATCCTTTTGAAAGTTCTGAATCCCGCATGCGCATGCGTTTAATATATTGCTTTGGATCTTTGCTGTCTGTTAAAATGGCAATCACATCCTCGACTACGAAATACCACTTTTCCTCCACTTCATTCCAAACAGAGCGGATATTTTTGCTTTCAAATAATTTAATAGAATTCATTAGTTAAATATAGTGTTTAATTTGGTTATAAATCGTCAAACGGACTGCGGATATTTTGAATATTCTTAGTGCTAACGTGGGTGTAAATCTCAGTTGTTTTGCTGCTTTTGTGTCCAAGTAAATCTTGAATATACCTTAAGTCAGTGCCATTCTCTAATAAATGGGTGGCATAACTATGTCTTAACCAATGAAGCGTTACAGGTTTTTCAATCCGCGCCTTAAATAAGGATTGCTTTAAAACATTTTCTAGACTTTTTTCACTGTATTTGCCTCCACTTTGACCTTCAAAAAGGAATTCTTTGGGATTATAACTTTTGTAATAGTCACGAAGTAAGGTTAAAATCTTCGGTGATAAAGGTACAATTCGGTCTTTTTTACCTTTTGCCATCCTGATTATTACGACCATTCGTTTTGAATCGACATCAAATTTTGTAAGACTCAATAATTCACTCCTTCTCAATCCACATGAATAAATCATGGCCAACATGGCTCGGTGTTTTAAATTATAGGGAGCCTCTAAAATCGCTTTCACTTCTTCTTTACTCAACACATTTGGGAGCAATTTTTCTCGCCTCGGACGATGAATCAATTCCACATCAATTTTATGGTGATGTATTGCTGAATAAAATAACTTGACAGCATTTACAACCTGATTTTGATATGAACCCGAAAAGTTGTTCTTCAAGATATAATTGTTATTGAAATCAATAAGATCATCATTCGAAATTTCCAAAATGCTCTTCAGTGAAAAATAGCGCAAGAAAGTAGACAAGGAATCCGAATAAACTTTTATCGTATTTGGACTGTAACGCTTTGATGTCAAGTACCGAATGAATAACTGAATCTCAAGCTCCTTGTCAGAATCTAATAGTTCCAAAAAATGACAGGGTCGCAACTGTGCTTTTTTATATTCAACACTTTCCAATGCCTTGTCTAATAAAACAAATTCTGCTTTTCCTTCAAAATGATGATAAACTTCCTTCAAAGAAGAATGTGCCTCATCAAAAACCCAACATTTTTCGTGTTTATCCCAAAAAATAGATTCAAGCGATTTGAACAGTTGATAAAGGATCCTGTTAAAGTCAAAACTGACGTAATAAAAGGTTTTCAAGCCAATCTCTTGGCGATTTAAATAAATTATTGGGTACATGAAAAATCAATTTTCACCTTAAGTTAATGAAAAAGTTGACTTCTCACAAGCATCTATGTTCTATGCTCCATGTTCCATGTTCTCAAACCACCTCCAACACCCCATACAAATCAATCACAGAAAAATAGCCTCCCTTATCTCCCGATAATAAAAACTTGTTCTTCCCAGATTGTGGTCGAGACAAATAGTAAATACTGCGCAACGATTCGGGATAGTTGATATCTGCAGTGCAAAAATGATGGTCAAAATCAGAAGACGGAAGTTCCGAAGCGCCTTTAGGAACTATAAATTTACCAAGATCATTTCCTGCGATAAAAATTAGATGGTCGTAACTGTTCAATTTTAATTCAATTGTTTCGTTGCTCTTGATCAGTGTTGAGAAAACCTTTCCTCTTTTCATGTCTTCAAAAACGATGAGGTACACATCATAAACGGCTTCATTTTTAAACAATGTTTCGATAGATCCGTTTCGCTTCTTAGCACTTTTCACGTCTTTATAAAAGTGAGAGGTTGCCGTATTTTTCGAAAAAGCAGCACAACTATCCACCAATCCTTGGTCGTGCATATCGGCATCAATTAAAAAATCTTGGTACAATGCTTCCATGCGTTTGTTGCGAAAAGGTGTTCTTAACGCCATGCTGATGCCATTGCCTAAAATGGAACGATTCGGGTCAATCTCAACTTCTTCTGGGGCATGTGTTTGTTGAATTTGACGCAACAAGGAATCAATTTTTTTACGTTCCGATTTGGTGAATTTCTCGTACGATGTTGCAGCGCTTATCGGTTCGTCAATTGTTTTACTGAACGGTTTTTCAAGAATAATCCAAGCAATTACAGCAACAAGAACAAATCCAATTCCAACAGAAATAAGTTGAGAAGGGGTCCAATGGTTGCGCGCTTGAACCAAACTGTTTTTCATTTTGAGCCTTCCTTGTTGCAAGTCTTTTTTCAAGGCATCAATCTTCTCCAAGTGTTCTGGATTCAAACTTATTTTTTCAATTTCTTTCAGGATCCAATTCGCCAGTCGAACACTGCATGCATTTTGTTTGATGACCCATAATAAATAGTCAACGTACGCCAATTTCGTTGCATAATTCGAACGAGAAAATTGATTGATAATTCCTAAAACTGAGGTATTACACAACGGTTGAATTGCAGCCAATAGTTCTTTTTCCGTTTTTGCATGGGCAATGATTTCTTTGGATTCATCCAATTTTAGTTGAACCGTTTTATAAAGCATTTGCTCAACAAACATGCGTTCATCCTCTGGTAAAACAACTGTAAATGAAAAGAGAACAGCTAATTGATCTTGTGAAATGGTTTGTCCTAACGCTAAAAAACGGTGTTGTAAATACGGTGATAAAAACTGCTGAAAATCTTTAAATAAACTATGTCCAAGCCATTTATGTGCATCTTGAAAGTGGTTTTTTGGAAGTTTACCTTGAAGCAAAAGCAACAAGTCGTGATTCAATTCAGCCCAATCGAGAAAAACGATTTTCTTCGCGTCCAGAGATTCAATAAATTCTTTGACTTCGGCTGCTTTAAAAGTGTTCGTTCCTAGCTGAATTTCTCCATTAATAGCAAGATCATCAATTGTTTTTATGACCGATTTTATAGAATTAGTATCTGCAAAATTTGAAGGAATCTCAAACGTGTTTCTAAGAAGTTTTATTGAAATATAGTTCATATTTTGAATCAGTCTTTCGAGTAAACGAAGCTAATCAAAAAAACGTTTTGCAGGAAATTCTGAAAGATTTACTTGATTTACAATAAAATGTTATTAATTTGTGCTACTTAAACATGGGAATTTATGAAAAAACTAATACTACTTTCTACTACCTTTTTATCGTTAGGATTGAATGCTCAAACTTGGAGCGATAACGTTGCTCAAATTTTTTATAACAAATGCACCATGTGTCACCACACTGGTGGAATTGCACCAAATTCAATGATGACATAGGCGGAAGCGAGTCCTATGGCGGCTACAATTGCTGGTTATGTTGGTTCGGATGTGATGCCGCCTTGGCCTCCAGACAATACATATAATCAATATGTTCATGATCGTGCATTGAGTGCGGCAGACAAAACAACAATTATGGACTGGGTGCTTGGAGGTGCTTTGGAAGGAATTGCTGCAAATACGCCACCTGCACCTGTTTATACAACTGGTTCTATACTTGGGAATGGTGATCTAACAGTTCAAATTCCAACTTACATGAGTAAAGCAACAGCCTCTTCAGATGATTATGCGTGTTTCTCAATCCCCTCAGGTTTATTGGCCAATCGTACAATAAAATCGGTTGAAATTGTTCCTGGAAACAGAGCAATTGTACACCATGCTTTAATTTATTTGGATGCAGCAGCAACAGAAGTAACTGACACTGTTGGAGGAAATTGTGCTGGACCAAGTAGTTCAAACACAAAATTAATTGCTGGTTATACGCCCGGAGCGTCGCCGATGACATTACCAACAGTTGCACCGATGAAACTTGGAATTGATATCGCTGCTGGTTCAAATGTATATTTTGGAATGCATTATCCTGCTGGAACGTATGGTTTGTATGACAGCACGAAAGTTATTTTCCATTTTTATCCTGCAGGTACAACAGGAATTCGACAAGTGTTTGCTGATCCAATTATTGAAAATTGGGTATTTTCATTGCCACCAAATCAAATTACCAATGTACAAGCACAATATGCTCCACTTCCTGCAAATATTTCATTGTTGAGTGTTTTTCCTCACATGCACATGGTTGGAAAAAGTATCAAAGCTTTTGGTATTAAACCGAATGGAGATACACTAAAATTGGCAAATATTCCTCAATGGGATTTTCATTGGCAAGATTTTTATTTTTTCAAGAACATCGTATTTGCTCCAACTGGAACAGTAATTAAAGGACAAGGAGTTTACGATAATACAACGGCAAATCCTGAAAATCCAAATTCTCCACCTATTTTGGTAACTGCTGGATTAAATACCTCAGACGAAATGTTCCTAGTGTACTTCCATTATATGGTTCACCAAAGTGGGGATGAGAACTATGACATGGAGGCTTTAATGGCTGCAAATTTGAACGAACAAATGGTTGCAACTGATAGTCCAATCAACATTTATCCGAATCCTTTTTCTGATGGAACAAATATCGTTCATCCAGGAGTGAAAGTAGGAGATATTGTTTCAGTGTATGTTTACGATTATCAAGGTAAACTCATCAAGAAATTGGTTCAGGCAGAAACTTCTTCTTCGGATGGATTCACTACAACATGGGATGGAACGAATGACGCAAACGCCGAAGCTCGAAAGGGTGTTTATTTTGTTTCAATCAATGTGAATGGACAAAACAGCACAAAACAATTGATTAAGAATTAATGCTTTAAATACTTGAGTGCCCGTTGAACTTCGTTGTCGGTTTTATTAGTAATACGATAGTATCCATCTTCTAACCACAACTGACGAGCAATTTCAGCTTTCAACGTTTTTACAATTAAGGTCTTGCTATGTGCAAGGCCTTCTTTGTCTTTAGTAATCTTGATTTCTTTCTGAGCAAACTGCACGAATTGAGTTAAAACCGCATCTGAAACTGTAAAATTCTTATCAAAATCTTCGATTGTTTTCCATTTGTT
>JBIIWQ010000123.1:0-6402 GCA_044338805.1 Crocinitomicaceae bacterium | reverse complement strand
TCCAATCCTGTAATCGTAGGAGTAAAAAGCAACGTTGACATATGATCACATGCAATACGGTTCACTTCTTCTGGCATCGCTTTGTTAAAACTTCTCAAACCTGCTTCAACATGAATGACTGGAATGTGAATTTTTGTTGCTGCTAATGCGCCAGCAATTGTTGAATTTGTATCACCATAAACTAAAACAGCACTTGGTTTTTCAGCTAGAAAAATCTCCTCCAAACCTTCAAGCATTTTCGCCGTTTGAGCACCATGAGAACCACTTCCAACATTCAAGTTATAATTCGGCTGTGGAATTCCCATTTCTTGGAAGAAAACTTGAGACATATTCTCGTCGTAATGTTGACCTGTATGCACAATTATCTCTTCCAATTCATCTTTAAATTGGTTTTGTATAACTCTACTAATTGCAGAAGATTTGATTATCTGAGGTCTAGCTCCAACAATCGTTACAATACGTTTTTTCAATTCACTTCTTTTATGAAATCATGCCATTATCGGCGAAGCTAAAATAACCATTATCCGTGAATATGACGTGATCTAAAACCGGCAAATCAATGTATTTCCCAAATTCGACCATCTTTTTCGTTAGACTCTTGTCTGAATCACTGGGCTTTTTTTGTCCACTCGGATGATTGTGTATGAGAATAATTCCATGTGCACAATAATCTAATCCTGCCTTAAAAATCACTTTCCCATCAGCTACAGTTCCCGAAAGGCCACCTATGGATATTTGTTTACTTCGAATAACCTCGTTTGCTCGATTCAAAAACAAGGCATAAAATTCTTCGTGCTGCAAATCCAATAAATATGAACGCATGTAATCATACACCATTTGGGCTGATGTGATTTTAATTTTTGACTTGGATTCAATTTCTTTCCTTCGTCTTCCCAATTCAAGTGCTGCTATAACGCCAATTGCTTTAGCCTCACCTATTCCTTTGAATTTCTTTAAATCTTCGAGCGAAAATTTTGAAAACAGCGCCAAATCATTGTGTGCAAAACGCAATATTTCTTGTGCCAATTCTACCGCTGTTTGACTCCGAGATCCCGAACCTAAAACGATTGCTAATAATTCGGCATCCGATAATGCAGCCTTGCCTTTTAACGATAATTTTTCTCGAGGTCGATCGTCTTCTGCCCAAGTTTTAATGGATGAATTTATTCTCATATTTCTTTTTTCTCTCTTGAATTTAAGTAAAAATGTTCAATTTAGCACTCTAAAAATTCACAATTCTTAATGGATTCATTAACACAAATTATTCTTGGTGCCGCTGTTGCTGAAGCTGTTGGAGGTCGTAAAATGGGAAACAAGGCTGCACTTTGGGGCGCAATGGCTGGGACTCTTCCAGATTTGGATGTGTTTTTAATGCAATTTTATCATCCAATTGATGCTGCTCTAATGCACAGAGGTTTTTCCCATTCGATTTTATTTGCAGTTTTAATGGGTCCAATTCTCGGATGGTTAATACACCGACTTTATAAAAAACGATACGACCAAAAAACGTGGATGTGGTTATTTTTTCTATCAATAATCACACACCCCATGTTGGATATTTTCACCAATTACGGGACAGAATTTTTATGGCCATTTAGTACCAGAATAACCTTTAATACCGTTTTTGTTATTGACCCATTATACACGGTTCCTTTCATGATATGTCTTTTAGTGGCACTTTTCATGAAAAGAGAAAATCCAAAACGCAAAAAATGGAACCTATTTGGGATTTATTATTCAAGTTCTTATTTGATGTGGGGAGTTATTGTAAAATTATTTATCCTGAGCAATTCAACAGGGTATTTCGCCGATAATGGTTTAAAAACGACGAATCCAATGGTGACACCGATGCCCTTGACAAGCTTTTATTGGATGGTGTTAACTGAAGACGATAACAATTATTATGTTGGTTATAAATCCATTTTTTATAGTTTCAATCCTTCAGACGTTGATACCATTCAAAAAGATAAGGCAACTTTAAGAAACCTAAAATGGTCGGGAAAAAATTACAGTTCCCAGTTAGAATTTATATCTAACGGATATTATACAACTGAAACAATTGGAGACACAATCAACTATTTCGATTTGCGTTTTGGAGTAACATCAAAACTTTCAAACGGAGTATTTACAAAACCAATTATGGGCTTCGGCATGGTTGTTGACAATGGGATTGTTCAAAAAACGATACCTTATCGACCAACTGAAATGCTAAAACACCTTAATTTTACAACTTATCTACATAAAATATTTTCGAATGAATAAATTTATTTTAATCCCAATTTTATTTGCTTTCCTTTTTCAAGGCTGTGCTCAAGCTGAACAAAAGAAAGAAGTTGTTAAACGTGTTCAACCGCAAGTGAAAGTTGATTTCAAATTAACTGACTTTTTAACAGAGAATACGGAATTAGACAAGGAAGTAGAAAAAGTATTTGCAACGCTTGATGATACTGCAATAGTAGCACAATTAGTTATGCCTGCAGTTGGAAGATTAGGTCAAACAGAAGCAACAATAAAGAGCTTGATCAAGCAAAGACTTATTGGTGGAGTTTTGATGTTGAACGGTACAAAAGATGAATTCACAAACTGGATTAAGAATTTTGAAACCATGAACGACACAATTGGAAATCTTCCATTCTTATACAGCGCGGATGCCGAACCTAGTTTAGTAAATCGTAAAATTATTGGTTCAACTCCTGTAAAAAAAGCAAATGAGTTGAAAACAGTTGAAGAAGTTCGTTCTGTGGCTCAAGTTATTTCAGCAGAATTGAATGCTATTGGGATTAATTACAACTTCTCGCCAGTGGTAGATATGTCACCAAATAAAACTGTTGGTTTCAGAAGTTTCGGTGCAATTCCAGCAAATATTATTCCTTGGTCGGATGCTTTTATTCAAGAAACACAAGCAAAAAACATTATTGCAACTGCTAAGCATTTCCCTGGTCACGGGCTTGTAACGGGAGATACACATAAGTCATTACAAACTATTGATGGTGAATTAAAGGAAATTGGAAACTATCCAACTTTAATTGAAAATGGCGTTTTATCCATCATGGTAGCGCACATTGGTGTAATGAACAATCCTAAATACGATACGAAAGGAATGCCTGCAACAACTTCTGAAGTGATTGTAACGCAATTGTTAAGAGGTGAATATGGTTTTAAAGGATTAATTGTGACAGACGCAATGAACATGGGTGGAGTAGCAAGTATTCCACAATGCGAAGTAAAAGCAATCAATGCTGGTTGTGACATTGTTTTAATGCCAGTGGATTCTAAAAAAGCACACGCTGACATCTTGAAAAAATACAAAACAGACGCTGAATTCAAGAAAAAAGTTGACGCATCAGCTAAACGCGTTATTCGAATGAAAATCGCTTTGGGATTGTTGAAGTAAGAATTTTTTCTGTCTTAAGTTAGTTTTAGAGCACAAGTTTTCAATAAAAAAATTCTCTTATAGTTGCAGAACCCATTCAAAAATTTAACTTTGAGTTAATGTTAAGTCAACAAATTAATAAAGTTCTTGAATCATTTGAACCTATTTCCTTACTAGAAATGGATAGAGTGAAATTAATGAATCGGGTTGACACGAAATTTGCCTTTTCATTTTTAGAATTTTTAGAATTTCTTCCTGAACTTTCTCAATATTATAAAATCCTTGAAATTGAAGGTATTAGAACACCATTTTATGAGAGTTTGTATTTTGATGATGACAATTTTTCTTTCTTTAAGGATCACCATAATGGGAGAACGAGTAGATTCAAAGTACGATTCCGAAAATATGTTGAATCAAATTTAGTGTTTTTAGAAATCAAACATAAATTCAAAGGGAGAACGCTAAAGAGTAGAATTAAAGTAGACGAAATTCCAACAGAATTAACTGAAAAACAAAAAGAGTTTATTCAAAGTGTGATTCCGAAAGAACATGACTTAAAACCAGTAATGTGGAATTCATTTCACAGAATGACATTGGTAAACAAAATTGAAAATGAACGATTGACATTAGATTTCAATATTACTTTTAAATGGGAAAATCACCGACAAACGTTCAATAATCTTATTATTGCAGAATTAAAACAGGAAACGGTTAATCGAAATTCTGCTTTTTATGCATTAATGAAAACCAAAAGTATACGTCCGTATCGGCTAAGCAAATACTGCCTAGGATCTATCGAATTATATGGCGGAATTAATTTAAAATTCAATCGCTTTAAAAAGAAATTATTAAAACTTAAAAAAATAAATGCTCATGCTGCTTGATTTCCTTATGCCTCTTGCTAAATCTGAAAAAGATTTAGGTTTTTCTCTTTTTAGTAATGATGCGTATGTATTATTGGTCAGACTTGCTGTCAATATGACTGTATTAACAGTACTTATTCGCTATTTATATTACCCAAAAACCCAACGCAAAGATTATTTATTTACTTATTATCTCATTGGAACAATTACTTTTTTCTTGTGTTTCGGATTGAAAAAATTAGACATCGATACTGGAATGGGATTAGGGTTATTTGCTATTTTTGGAATTATCCGATATAGAACGGATGCTATTGAAATCAAAGAAATGACCTATTTGTTTCTTATAATTGGAATCAGTGTTGTCAATTCGTTGGCTTCTAATCAAATTAGTATTGCAGAAGTTGCTATCATCAATGGTTCAGTAATTCTTTTAACATTCATCCTAGAAAAAGTTTGGTTAATTAAACATGAAACGCGCAAAACAATTAATTACGAACGAATTGATTTAATCGTTCCTGAAAAATACCAAGAAATGAAAGATGATCTTGAGAAACGCACTGGAATACTAGTCAATCGTTTTGAAATAGGTAAAATTGATTTTCTTACGGATACAGCTCAAGTTCGAATTTACTACTTTGCTGATGATCAACAGTTTTCTGACTATTCTGCCAATTAATTTCAAGATTACCCTCTTTCTTAGAATTACTTTTTTGAATGGCTTTTCATTTGGATTAAAGTCTCAAAAAACTATTTGCTATATTTGATCTATGCGAATAATCCGTATTCTCTTATGGCCAATATCTCTCATCTATGGTATTATAACCTATTTGAGAAACAAATGCTATGATTTCGGTATTTTTCAAGTCTATGAAATTCCAATAAAATCAATATGCGTTGGTAATTTAAGTACAGGTGGAACAGGTAAAACTCCGCACGTTGCATATTTAGCGGAACTTTTAAACGACAAAATTCAAACTAGTATTCTGAGTCGTGGATATGGCAGAACCACGAAAGGTTTTATTCTTGTTAACGATAAACACACCAGTAACGAAGTTGGAGACGAACCACTTTTTTACCATTCACTATTTAATTCAAAACTTCATATTGCCGTTTGTGAGAAACGCAAAATTGGTGTTCAACAAATTCAATCCCTTTTTCCTCAAAATGAATTAATTATTTTAGATGATGCTTTTCAACACAGAGCAGTAAAGGCAGGATTCAACATTTTATTGACTGATTTTAATTCCCCTTTCTCAAAAGATATTATGTTACCGACAGGCAACCTACGAGAGTGGAAATCTGGTCGAAATCGCGCAGATTGCGTTATTGTCACAAAATGCACACTGGATTTATCACAGCATGAAAAAAATAAATGGGCAACAGATTTAAAAGTTGATGTACAAAAACTATTTTTTTCATCAATAAATTATGGTGCAATTGTTCCTTTCGGAAAGGTGATTGATAGTCCAAAATCTGCCTTATTAATTACTGGAATAGCAAACCCCTTGCCCTTGGTTGAGTATATAAAAGATTCATTTCAAATTGAACACCTTCAATTTGAAGATCATCATGCTTTTAATGCACAAGATATTCAGGAAATTCATCAAAAATTTGATACTTTTGCTGCTGAGAATAAAATCATTCTTACAACGGAGAAAGATTATATGCGTTTAAAGGATTTAATCCCTGATAACGAATTAATAAAATATCCATGGTATTACTTGCCTATAGCAGTAAAAATGGAGGAAGAAGAGAAATTTAATGACTTAATAAATCAATATGTTAGAAAAGTTTAGAGAATCAGTTTCATACATCGAAAGCAAAACAAATGTTGAACCTACAATTGGGATCATTTTAGGAACAGGATTAGGTGGTTTAGTAAAAGAAATCAAGGTAATTGACGAGATCAATTATGAAGACATCCCAAATTTTCCTGTTTCTACAGTTGAAAGTCACTCAGGAAAACTAATTTTCGGTGAATTGGGTGGTAAAAAAGTTGTTGCAATGCAAGGTCGTTTTCACTTCTACGAAGGATATAACATGCAAGAAGTAACGTTCCCAGTTCGAGTAATGAAATTATTAGGAATAGAACGTTTATTTCTTTCAAATGCTTCTGGTGGTGTTAATCCTGATTTTGAAGTGGGCGAAATAATGATCCAAAATGAT
>JBIIWQ010000122.1:0-6425 GCA_044338805.1 Crocinitomicaceae bacterium | reverse complement strand
TCTCCTTTTTAAGGGAAGCGAAAATACTAAAAAAAAACAACTTTCGGTTCGCATATTTAGGTAGGAATCAAAGCAAAATTCAATAACTTCGTAATACCGATTAGTATTTGATAAATACTGGAATAAAAATCCAGTATAACCAAATCCACTTCGGCATTATACCTGCTTTATAAGTAGGAAAATTCAAATAGTCATAATATGTTAAATTTCGAAGTTATCAACCCGACGAGAATCGTTTTTGGAAAAGACCAATTAGAACGATTACCACAATTAATTACTGAATTTTCTAGTAAGAAAAGAATCCTTTTAGCCTATGGTGGCGGAAGTATAAAAACTACTGGGATTCTAAATAAAATCCTGACACATTTGACCGATTTTGAAGTAATCGAATTTGGTGGAATCGAAGCGAATCCTCAGTATACAACCTTGATGAAAGGAGTTCAATTGGCGCGAGAAAAAGACATTGATTTTATTCTTGCCGTTGGCGGTGGATCGGTGATCGATGGAGTAAAATTCATGACGGGTGCTTTTTATTATGAAGGAGATACGTATGAAGTTTTGCAACGAAAAGAAGGGAAATTTTTCACAAAAGCATTACCATTTGGGACCTTTTTAACCATACCAGCAACGGGTTCGGAAGCAAACTCTGGCGCTGTTATAAGTCGAGAAGAGTTGAAAGAAAAGCTAACAATGGGAGGACCTTTATTTTTTCCAAAATTTTCTTTTTGTGACCCAACTGTAGTTGCTACTTTACCAAAAAGACAGATTGCGAATGGCATTACAGACGCATTTATGCACACCTTGGAGCAATATTTAACGTTCCCAACTGCCAATCTTTTACAAGAAAGACAAGCTGAAGCCATTCTTCAAACCCTTATTGAAATTGGCCCCGAAGTAATCGAACACCCAAATAATTATAAATTAGCGTCTAATTTAATGTTATGCGCAACGCATGCTTTAAATGGAAATTTGCGTTGTGGCGTTCCAACAGATTGGACAACCCATATGATTGGACATGAATTAACTGCAATTTATGGGATAGATCATGCGCGCACGTTGGCAATCATTGCTCCTCGTTTGTACGAAAATCAGTTTGAAAACAAAAAGGAGAAATTGGTTCAATATGGTAAACGCGTTTGGAATTTAGAAGGAAGTAATCATGAGGTTGCAGAACAAGCAATTGTGAAGACAGAAGCATTTTTTCAATCTTTGGGGATTCATACTAAAATTTCAGATTATTCAGCTGATACAGATCACATTGCCGAAATCATCAAAACGAGATTTGTTGATAGAGGCTGGCTAGCAATGGGAGAAAGACAAGCTATTACGCCAACTGATGTTGAATCAATTGTTCTAAGCGCAATTTAATGGCATTGAGTTCAATTTTTAAATTAAGGCAGGAAGCAACTCCTGCCTTGCTTGAATTGTTGAACAATACAACGCTTGGAACAAATGGCGCAAAATATAGGCATTTAGATACTACTTCAAGAATTTTAGAAGCTGATAATCCTCTATTTCTATCCATTGAACGGAATGAAAAAGTAATTGGAAATGCAACTTTTTGTCAACGTGATCAATTTTGGTATATCCGCTACTTTGCTTTTCATTCTTTTGCTCAAGCTGGCAATAAGAAAAAGAAAAATGATAGAAGCAATTCATTTTTAAAACGAGAATTGAATCAATTTTTCGATGAGGTTTTTGAAGGGAAATATTCTGATGAACCTATTGAATCCATGTATGCCTATATTGATCCAAGAAATGATCGAAGCAAATGGATGAGTGAAAATTTCGGATTCAAGGTTATTGGTCAATTAGCAACCCAAAGTTACAGTCGGTTTTACCCAAAACATTCACCTCGTTTAGTACTAATCTCAGATTGGAACGTACTCAAAGAAATTGTTGATTACCAGTATGGACAGCACAACTATTTCTTTACATCGCATTCTCAAAAAGGGCCTTTTTATGTTTTAAAAGATGCGCAAGGACAAATTTTGGCTTGCACAAAAGTAACAAAAGTGAATTGGGAAATCGTCCGTTTACCTGGAAAATTCGGAGGATTATTAACTAAAATAATTCCTTTCATTCCATTCTTAAATAAGCTTATCAAACCCAAAAAACATACTTTTTTAGTGCCAGAAATAGTAGTTGTAAAAGACAATAATACTGCATTACTAAATGAACTTTTTTCAGGAATATTGGCTGCGGAAAAACTCAATCTTTTGCTTTGGTGGGTGGATAAACAGGATCCACTTTACATTTCTATTAGAGATAAAATCAAATGGGGATTTTTCAATAAACTCATTGGCGTAAATCCTGTCGATGTAGTAGAACGAAGAAATCCAAATTCAAAAGCTATTTCTAAAGGTCCTGTTTTTGTGACTGCATTTGATATGGTGTAAACAGAACATAGACCGCTTCGCTGATAGAACATAGAGCATAGATTAGTCCAATCGAACCAATCTATTACTGTGAATTTTCTATAAGTTATTGTTTAGAATTGAGATTATTAAAGTTCTCATGAACCAATCCATGCTCGATGCTCCATGTTCTATGCTCCATATCCCATGTTCTAATTATATTTGCATCATGAAGTACTTAATCATTGGTCTTGGGAATCCTGGTTTACAATACGCCGAAACGCGTCACAACATAGGATTCAAAGTGGTTGAAGCTTTTGCCAAAGAGCGTGAAGGTAAATTTGCTTTAAATAAACAAGCGGAAGTTGCTGAGGTGAAATTTAAAGGTCGTACCATCATTTTGATCAAGCCAACAACCTTCATGAACCTTTCTGGTAAAGCAGTGAATTATTGGATGCAAGCAGAAAAAATTCCAAGAGAAAATATTTTGGTTATTACGGATGATTTGGCTTTACCATTTGGAAAATTGCGCATGAAAGGCAAAGGGAGTGATGGTGGACACAACGGTTTAAAAGATATTCAAGCAACATTAAATTCGCAAGAATATGCGCGCTTGCGTTTTGGTGTAGGAAGTGAGTTTAACAAAGGCCAACAAGTTGATTATGTATTAGGAGAATGGTCACCCGAAGAGAAAGAAACATTAACCGAACGCATCAAGATTGCAACGGAATTCATTAAAGGGTTTACAACTATTGGCTTGGGAATGACGATGACGAATTGGAATAACAAGTGATTAATTAGCCTTTATTTAAGTGAATTTAGGTTAAAATATCCCATATTTTCTTGTTATTTTTGTGATGAAAATTCAGATAATAGTTAGATGAAAAGAGTAAAAATTGTTGACGTTTTAAATCAACCACAAGTTGGACAAGAAATCCTTATAAAAGGATGGGTAAGGGCCTTTAGAAGTAACCGTTTCATTCAGATAAATGACGGCTCAACGATAAATACCTTGCAGGCTGTTGTTGATTTTGAGAAGTTCGATGAAGCAATTTTAAAAAAAATTACTACAGCAGCTGCAGTTGGTTTGAAAGGAATTCTGATTGAATCGCAAGGTTCAGGCCAAGCAGTAGAATTACAAGTTACAGACATTGAAATCATTGGTGAAGCGAATCCAGATGATGTTCAACGAACTGTGATGCAACCAAAGAAACACAGCTTAGAATTTTTGCGTGAACAAGCGCACTTGCGTTTTAGAACGAATACGTTTGGTGCAGTTTTTAGAATTCGTCATGCAGTGGCGTATTCAATTCATAAATATTTTAACGACAAAGGTTTTTTCTATTTACATACGCCAATTATCACCGGTTCAGATGCTGAAGGTGCAGGTGAAATGTTTCGAGTAACGAATTTAGACCCGAAAAATCCACCATTGAATGAAGATGGAACGGTAAATTACAAAGAAGATTTCTTTGGAAAGGCGGTTAACTTGACTGTTTCTGGACAATTAGAAGCAGAATTGGCAGCCTTAGCTTTGGGTCAAGTTTATACATTTGGTCCAACATTCCGTGCTGAAAATTCAAACACTTCACGCCATTTAGCTGAATTTTGGATGATAGAACCAGAAGTTGCTTTCAATGATTTGTTGGACAACATGAATTTGACAGAAGATTTCTTGAAATATATTTGTCAATATGTGATGGACAATTGTGCAGATGATTTAAGTTTTTTAAATGACCGAGAAGTTCAAGAACAAACGCAAAAACCGCAAAACGAACGCAATGAATTAACGTTAATCGAACGGTTGAAATTTGTTGTAAACAATGAATTCAAACGATTAACTTATACAGAAGCGATTGATGTACTTCGAAATTCAAACCATTATAAAAAGAAGAAATTTCAATACGAAGTTTCTTGGGGAATTGATTTGCAAAGTGAACACGAGCGTTATTTGGTAGAAAAAGAATTCAAATGCCCAGTTATTTTAACCAATTATCCTGCAGAAATTAAAGCGTTCTACATGCGTCAAAATGATGATGGAAAAACAGTTGCTGCGATGGATGTGTTGTTTCCGGGAATTGGAGAAATCGTTGGAGGTTCTCAACGGGAAGAAAGAATGGACATTCTAAAAAAGAAATGCGCAGACTTCAATATCGACGAAGAAGAATTATGGTGGTACATGGATACACGGAAGTTCGGCTCAGTTCCGCATGCTGGCTTTGGTTTAGGGTTTGAAAGAATGATCATGTTTGTAACAGGAATGACAAACATACGGGATGTAATTCCTTTTCCAAGAACACCTCAAAATGCCGAATTTTAAAAGTTTTTACTATATTTAGTCAAGATTGAAACCATAAAGGATGGCACTAAAACAATATCTCGCTCAGAAACTCGAACAACGACTTTCACCACAGCAAATTCAGTTGATGAAATTGTTGCAGGTTCCGACTATGGAATTGGATCAACGAATCAAACAAGAAATTGAGGAAAATCCTGCATTGGAAGAAGGTGCGGAGGAAAAGGATGAAGATGAGTATGACAACGATGATGATTACGATAAAGACGAGGACAACGACAAAGATGACGATGCCGATTTCGATATTTCAGCATACATAGACGAGGACGGTTCCGATTATAAAACGAAAGCAAACAACACAAGTAAAGACGATGAAGAACGTGTAATTCCATTATCTGGTGAACAATCGTTTCAAGAGAAAATGACAGAGCAATTGCACCTGTTAGATATGGATGAAACACAATTCATGATTGCTGATACTATTATTGGAAACATCGATGAATCAGGATACTTGAATCGTGAAATTGAAGCAATAGTTGATGATTTGGCTTTTTCTGCAAACATTACGACAACTGAGAAAGAGGTTGAAGAAGTTTTGATAATTATCCAAGATTTGGATCCTGCTGGGGTAGGAGCGAGAGATTTGAAAGAATGCTTATTGATCCAAATTAACCGCAAACAAGATGGCGATATAACAAAATATACTGCCAAAATAATATTGGAACAATTCTTTGATGAATTCACAAAGAAGCACTACGATAAAATCTCCAAAAAACTCGAAATTGAAGATCAAGATTTAAAAGAAGCTGTCGCTGAAATTTTAAAGTTGAATCCTAAACCAGGTGGTTCAATGAAGGAATCTTCCAAAAATCATCAGCAGATAATTCCGGATTTTATGATTACTGAATTTGAAGGCCGTTTGGAATTAACATTGAATGGAAGAAATGCACCAGAATTAAAAGTGAGTAGAGATTATGAGCAAATGCTTAGAACGTATGCTGAAGGTGCTAAAACTTCCAAATCAGATAAAGATGCTTTGCAATTTGTGAAACAAAAATTGGATGGAGCAAAATGGTTCATTGATGCCATAAAACAACGTCAAAATACATTACTCTTGACGATGAACGCAATTATGAATTATCAAAAGGAGTATTTCTTGACAGGGGATGAGACGAATTTTAAACCAATGATTTTAAAGGATATAGCTGAAATCGTGAATTTGGATATTTCTACAATTTCTCGTGTAGCAAACAGTAAATATGTTCAAACAGGCTATGGAATTTTCTCATTGAAATACTTTTTTTCTGAATCTCTTTCGACAGACTCTGGAGAAGAAGTATCAACACGTGAAGTAAAGAAGATTCTATCTGAGGCAATTGAAGGTGAGAAAAAGAAAAGACCGCTTACGGATGAGAAATTAGCTGATTTGTTGAGAGAAAAAGGCTACAATATTGCGCGCCGAACAGTTGCAAAATACCGTGAACAATTGAATATTCCAGTTGCGCGTTTAAGAAAAGAGTTATGAGAATACTTGCTGAAATTCTTTCATGGGTGTTCCTTCCATTATTAACGCCAGTTTATGGATTGTTAATTGCGATGTACGTGATTTCTCAACCATTTCCAGTAGAAGCACAAGAATCACTTTATCTATTGCCTGACCCAGCAAAAGTGGCAATATTATATATGTTCTTAATTTTTAGTGTACTTGCACCTGCCGTTTCATTTGTGATCCTTCGGAAACAAAATATCATTACAACGATAGACATGGAAAA
>JBIIWQ010000121.1:0-6486 GCA_044338805.1 Crocinitomicaceae bacterium | reverse complement strand
TTGGAAGAAACCCCTACAACAGTCGCTGTGTTGAACATGGTGTTGATCCCACATTTAGAATGATCCCCCATACAAACTCCCATGAATTGTGTTTCCGTTTCAATTTCCCCTTTTTCTTCATAGGAATAAGTTGAAATAGTACCATAATTGTTTTTCAAGTTTGAAGTATTCGTATCCGCTCCTAAATTGCACCATTCACCGATCAAAGCGTTACCTAGAAAGCCGTCATGTCCTTTGTTAGAATACGCTTGAAAAACGACATTATTTACTTCTCCACCCACTTTACAATGTGGTCCAAGAGTTGTTGGTCCATATACTTTCGCTCCTAATTTCAAAGCGCTGTGTTCACACATTGCTAAAGGTCCACGAACAATTGAACCTTCCATTATTTCAGCATCTCTCCCAATGTAAATAGGCCCTGAATGCGTATTTAATATCGCTGCTTCAACGATTGCTCCTTCTTCAATGAAAATCATTGATTCGTCACCAATTACCGTATTCGTTCTTGATATTTTTTCAGATATTCTACCAGCTGTTATAAGTTCGAAATCAGAATAAATTGCATCCCCATTTTTTTGAAAAATATGCCATCTTTGAGAAATAACGACTGGAATCTCACCAACATATTCAACTTTGATTGTTGCATTTCCTTTTTTAGCAAGCCAAATTTCCCCCATCCACAATTCCTCGTTTTCTCCAAGATTCACAATAGCAACAGCCACTTCAACATTTGGAATTAATTCAGCATTAACAATCAAATCTGCGTTTTCAGTAGCTGGAAACCTTTCAGCTAAATAAGCCTCGGTTTGATAAAAAATCTCAGCTTCGGGTAGAATAACCTTCCATCGTTCATCATTTGTAAAAATTCCAATGCGTAAATTTCCTATAGGTCGTGTTAATGACAAAGGGGCAAAACGCAAATGTAAACCGTTATCGTCGAGAAGAATTTTCATTTAATAAAATTAAAAGGTTGTTAAATCTGATGATTTCTTTGAAATAATACTCAATCCTATAAATGTTAAAATTCCATTTAAAATCAATAATTCATTTCCAAATTTATAACCCCAAAACCAAGTTTCAGAATTTTTATTTAGAATAAAACATAAAATTGGAACGATTAAACAAATTACTGGCACAAACCATTCAGTTAATTTTCTTTTAGTGAAAATCCCATATGCGAAAAGCCCTAAAAGAGGACCATAAGTATATCCCGCAATTGTTAAAATCAATGTAATCAAATCAGTACCTGGATTAGCATCGACATAGGTTTTCGTTAACAGAATAATAATTAAGAACAAAACAGAGAATCCAATGTGTACATACAATTTTAATCGTTGCTTTTGCTTTTCATCACGTTTATGAAAATTTAAAAAATCAATACAAAAACCAGTTGTCAATGCTGCCAAAGCACTATCTGCAGAGGCATAGGATGAAGCTGTTATTCCTAATAAAAAGAAAACTCCTGCGATTGTCCCAAAATTATTGAGTGCTAAATTTGGGAAAACATGGTCCGTATTCACTTTATCCCCGAGCATTGGTAAGTCAACCCCTTTAGCATTAGCATATACATACAACGCACCACCAAGGAGTAAAAACAGAAAATTGGTTATCACTAAAACAGTTGTAAAAGAATACATATTTTTCTGAGCATCTCCAATGGTTTTACAAGTGAGATTTTTTTGCATTAAATCCTGATCTAAGCCTGTCATAGCGATAGCTAGAAACATTCCACCAAAAAACTGTTTAGGGAAATAGGTTTTAGATAAGGGGTCATCGAAAAAGAAAATCTGTGTCATTGAACCTCCATTGGATGTTTTTGTAGCAGTAATCTTGTTAAATAATCCGAAAAAATCAACATTTAAAGCTTGAGATATAATAACTGTACAAATTACTACAGCACTGATCAAAAATACTGTTTGAAAAGTATCTGTATAAACAATTGTTTTAATGCCACCTTTAAATGTATACACCCAAATTAAAGCAATAGTTATTACTGCTGTTAACCAATACGGAACACCCAAATCTTCAAACAAAAACAATTGCAAGACTATTGTGGCAAGATACAAACGAGTTGCAGAGCCTAATGTACGAGACAAAATAAAGAAACTAGCACCAGTTTTATAACTTACTATTCCAAAACGTTTATTCAAATACTCATAAATTGATGTGACATTGAGTCTATAGTAAAGTGGCATCAATAATTTTGCAATAACTAAATCACCCAAAACATAACCCAAAACGATTTGAAAATAAGCCATCCCTTCAGAATAAACTTTTCCAGGAACTGAAATAAACGTCACTCCTGAAAGTGATGCGCCAATCATGCCAAAAGCCACTAAATACCATGGGCTTTGTTTATCTCCTGTAAAAAAAGTTGTGGAATCAGCGTTTTTAGAAGTCAAAACTGAAATCGAAATCAACACTGCAAAATAGGCAACTAATATCGAAACGACTAATGCTGTACTCATACTTAAATTTGAAGGTTGAAATTACTATATATTTGTTTAAAGATGAACATAATCCGTTACTTTAATCTCAAATTGAATTCTATCTTTGTAAAAAAAGAAAACTATGGATGTTGTATTGCAAATTGCCTTGATTATTTTTCCTGCGGGAGCAGTGTTATTGACAACGATATTCTTTTTGAGAAAGGAATCGTCTCAAGAATTACGTTCGATGCAAATTGAAATGAAAAAACAACGCCAAGAATTCTTTTTACCGAATCGAGTTGAATCCTATCAAAGAGCGGTTTTGTTGATGGAGCGTATTCACCCTAACAGTTTGGTAATGCGTTTACATAATCCAGGTTTACCAGCTAGAGCGCTACAAGCTGAATTTTTACAAGCAATTAGAGATGAATATGATCACAATGTTGCACAACAACTATTCGTTTCTATTCAAGGATGGCAAATGGTGAAAAATTCAAAAGAAGAGACTGTAAAAATTATCAACCTTGCGGGAAATCAAATGTCCGCTGCAGCAACTGGAATGGATTTATCTGCTAAAATTTTTGAGATTGTTGCCGAAATTGGTCAATTACCAACTGAAATTACAGTTGAATATTTAAAAAGAGAATTACAGGAGTTATTCTAAAATTATTCTCAAATCATCAATTTCTATAATATCTCCGGGAATAAGTTTTGCACGTTTTCGTGTTTCAACTTCTCCATTTCTGATTACTTCACCTTGTTCAACAATGTATTTTGCATGTCCGCCAGTTTCAGCGATTCCAAGTGCTTTCAATAATTGAATAAGCTCAATGTATTCGCCTTCTATTTTAAATTCTTGTTTCATTTTTCTTTATTATAATACTCGTATAAAATTTCCGCCGCATGAAATGAGCTTATTTCACCAGAAAGAACTTTTTGTTCCATGTTTTTTAATTCATTCATGGAAGCCTCATTTCCAAAAAAGTCATTTAAAATCAATTCTTTTAATGATTCTGACAACCAATATTTATCTTGAATTTTTCGATGTTTATCAAACCATCCATTGATTTTTGTTTGATTTGAAAAAGATTCTATTGTTTCCCATACTTTATCGATATTTTCATTCGTATAAGCACTACAAGTAAAGGATGGAGCAATCCAATCACTTGTTTTTGGAGGAAAAAGATGCATTGCGTTTGCATATTCGCGACTAGCCATTTGTGCTTTTTTCTCATTATCGCCGTCCGCTTTTGTGATGACTAAAGCATCAGCCATTTCCATGATACCTCTTTTGATACCTTGTAATTCATCGCCTGCTCCAGCCAACATCAGCAATAGAAAGAAATCAACCATGGAATGCACCATCGTTTCAGATTGCCCTACGCCAACAGTTTCTATGAGAATTACATCAAATCCAGCAACTTCACATAAAAAAACACTTTCTCGTGTTTTTCGAGCAACACCCCCAAGTGTTGAACCAGCTGCTGAAGGACGAATAAAAACATTCTTCATAACTGACAAATCTTGCATGCGCGTTTTGTCTCCCAATATACTTCCACCGCTTTCACTGCTAGAAGGATCAATAGCCAAAACTGCAACTTTCATCCCTTTTTGAACGAGGATTTTACCAAACGCTTCTAAGAATGTACTTTTTCCAACCCCAGGAACACCAGTAATTCCAATACGAATTGATTTCCCAGCATGAGGAAGACTTAATTGAATGAGTTCATTGGCCATTTCCTTGTCAATAGGCAAAGTGCTCTCCAATAAGGTAATACAAGAACTCAAAGTAACAAGGTCACCCTTCAAGAGTTGCTCAAATAAACTATCCACAGTTCGAGATGTTCGTCTGAGTTTTCGTTTATTCAACCAATTTTCTAAATGTTGCTGATCCATTAAAACAAATGTAGAAAAGAAAAAGAACTTTTTGGAAAAGGAAAAAATTAGATTGTTTAAATAAAGTAAAAAGGCAGAAGGAAAAGTAATTTGATTCTTGAGATTCACACTTTTTACTTTTTACTTTTTACTTTTTACTTTTAAATTAACTTTACCTCATGAAACGAATTGGCTTAATGTCTGACACACATGGATACATCGATCCTAAAATATACGATTACTTCAAAGATGTTGATGAAATTTGGCATGCAGGTGATATTGGTACTATCGATGTTATTGATGAATTAAGAAAATTCAAACCACTTCGAGGGGTTTATGGGAATATTGATGATTATATCATTAGAAAAGAACTTCCTGAATTTAATCGGTTTAAGTGTGAAGATGTGGAAGTATTAATAACACATATTGGAGGAAAACCTGGTAATTTTTCCATTCCAGCAACAGCAGAATTGAATAAAAAGGCTCCAAAATTATTTATTTGTGGCCATTCACATATCTTACTAGTTAAAATGGATACGCGGTATAAAATGTTGTGCATGAACCCTGGTGCTTGCGGTTTTAAAGGTTTTCATTCAGTAAAAACAATTCTACGTTTCTCAATAACTGGCGATCGAATTCATGATTTGGAAGCAATTGAAATAGGAAAAAGAGTATAAAATAAAATTTTTAGCTTTTCTTTGCGTTAATTATCACGTATGAAAATTATCTTTTCTTTTTCCTTAATATTAATTAGCTTTTCTTCGATTGCTCAAACTGGCGGAACTACAAGTTTTGCTCTTTTAGACCTCACTTATAATGCTCGTGCTGCAGGACTTGGAAATGATTTCATTTCTGCAAAAGATCAGGATATAAATTTGGGCGTTGCTAATCCTTCTTTATACAATGATAAAATGCATAACACATTAAGTGTAAATCAAGCAATATTATCTGGAGGAATAAATTATGGTCAAGTAGTATATGGTAAAAAACTAAAAACTGGTTTTTTAGGAACATCAATTCGTTATGTCAATTATGGCCAATTTAGAAGAACAGATATAAATGGCAATGATCAAGGGGCATTTAATCCATTTGAATGCATTATAGGTGCAGGATATGGAAAGCAATTAAATCCAAGAATTTCAGTCGGAACCAATTTGAATCTCATTTATTCTCAATTGGAAAGTTATAGTGCTTTTGGTGCAGCTATAGATCTAGCAGGAACATATACCAATAAAAATGAAAACTTTCTTGTTACTGCTATATTTAAAAATGCAGGTATACAGTTTAAAAGTTATTATAATAAACAAAAAGCTCCTCTTCCAGCAGAGTTTCAAATTGCTGCAGCATATAAATTGAGTCACGCTCCTTTTCGTTTTTCAATCTTAGCACATCATCTAAATAAATGGAACATTACATATGTTGACCCAAATTTAAAACCAACAATTGATGCTTTAACTGGAGATTCAATTCCTGTCAAATATGCTGGATTTGGAGAAAAATTAGCAAGACATTTTACGTATTCGGTTGAGATTTTAGCATCCAGTAACATCCATTTACGATTCGGGTTTGATTATCAAAAACGCCAAGAAATGAAGTTAGAAACAAGACCAGGTATAGCAGGATTAACCTTTGGACTTGGTTTGTATTTTAAAAAAATATCGATTGATTATGGGTTTTCAGTATATTCAAAAGCAGGTTTTAATAATATGTTGACTCTTTCTACTAATTTATCTCGCTGGAAAAAATAATTTTTGAAGTTTAAAAAAAAATAGATTTCGAAACAATAATTAAGAAATATTTATCCTGAGAAAATCGAAAATATTAAAGGAAGCAGATTACTTCCTTTTTTTTTGAAGAAAACATTCTGTATCTTCGTTTCATGTATCCAGATAAAAAAATAACAATTGCGATTGACGGCTATTCCTCTTGTGGGAAAAGTACCTTAGCAAAAGCACTAGCCAAAAAACTTGGTTATATTTTTATAGACAGCGGTGCAATGTATAGAGGCGTTACTTTATACTGCATGAGACATCAACTCATTTTAGATGGAAAGCCATTAAATGAAAAAATTGAGCAGGCTTTACCTTTCATTAAACTTTCCTTCATTTACAATGCTTCAACTGAAAAACACGATCTTTATTTAAACGATGAAAATGTTGAAGAATTAATTCGAATGCCGGAT
>JBIIWQ010000119.1:0-6519 GCA_044338805.1 Crocinitomicaceae bacterium | reverse complement strand
GAATCTCCATCATAATGGAAAGCACCTGTCATGAATTTCACGCCATCGATAACCGATCCACCGCCAACGGCAAGAATAAAATCAATGTCTTTTTCTCGCGCCAATTGAACTCCTTTCATCAAGGTTGTATACTGAGGATTCGCTTCAATTCCTCCAAATTCAATTACTTCAAAATCGGTTAAATGTGTCAGGATTTTATTTAGAATCCCAGTTGTTTTTATACTTCCTCCACCATAGGCCAATAGGATTCTTTTCTTACTAGAAAATTCAGTAACTAATTGAGGTAATCGTTCTAATTGGTCTTTTCCAAAAACGATTCTTGTTGGGTTGATAACTTCGAAATTTAACATAATACGAAGTTATTGAATTTTGCTTTGATTGACGCTTAGAAAGCCAAGTGAATGTTATTTATTTTTAGTATTTTCGCTTCCCTTAAAAAGGAGAGGTGGCAGAGTGGCTGAACGCGCACGCCTGGAAAGCGTGTTTACGGCAACGTAACGGGGGTTCGAATCCCCCTCTCTCCGCAATGAAATGAAGGAAGATGGGATGAGAACCCTGGGTTCGAGACGAAGTCCATCGAAAACTGACGTTAGGAAGTTGAGATAATCCCCCTCTCTCCGCAATGAAATGAAGGAAGATGGGATGAGAACCCTGGGTTCGAGACGAAGTCCATCGAAAACTGACGTTAGGAAGTTGAGATAATCCCCCTCTCTCCGCAAATTCATTTCAATTTACCGAATGACATGTAACAACAAATCAAGTTCACTTGAATTTGTTGTGGAATAAAATGAGGCAATACTTGAGGTACGAAAGGATTGTATTGAAAAGAAGTTGTTCAAGGTTCCTCGCTTTGGGGTTCACGAAGATAATCCCCCTCTCTCCGCAAATTCATTTCAATTTACCGAATGACATGTAACAACAAATCAAGTTCACTTGAATTTGTTGTGGAATGAAATGAGGCAATATTTGAGGGACGAAAGGATTGTATTGAAAAGAAGTTGTTCAAGGTTCCTCGCTTTAGGGTTCATGAAATAATCCCCCTCTCTCCGCAAATTCATTTCAATTTACCGAATGACATTCCACAACAAATCAAGTTCACTTGAATTTGTTATGGAATGAAATGAGGCAATACGTGAGGTACGAAAGGATTGTATTGAAAAGAAGTTGTTCAAGGTTCCTCGCTTTGGGGTTCATGAAAATAATCCCCCTCTCTCCGCAAATTCATTTCAATTTACCGAATGACATTCCTTAAAAGATAAAAAACTTTTTTTGGGATTACTAGCTATTGCAGAGAATTTATCGGCTATTAAAACACTTTTTTAAGTTATTAAACTTAAAAAAAACACTAACTTAAGATTGTCTTAATAATTGAAAACTAAGTTTATATATAACTATTTTATGCTATTTCTAAAAAACATAGTGCGTAAAACAAGCATATATGGGGCTGTTGATATATTTAATGATAAATGTCATCGCAAGAACTAACAAAAACATTGTTTTCGCATAATATTTGTTTTTATATTTGCCTGAATTCGTGCTTATTGAATGGCATTTTAATAAGACATAAATTAAAAAACTGAAAAATTAATGCGCAATTTGTAATAGAAATAGTTTAAATGGGCATTGAAAAAAAATAATACTTGAAGCCACACTTATGAAAACAGTTTTACTAATAGACGATAACCGTGAAGTCAGAGAAACAACTCAAGAAATCCTAGAATTAGCAGATTACATTGTAACGACTGCAGAGAATGGAAAGGAAGGAGTTGGAATTGCAAAAGCAAACGCACCAGATATCATCATTTGTGATATCATGATGCCAGAATTAGATGGTTATGGTGTGTTGCAAATTCTCAGTAGGAACCCTGCAACTTCTACAATTCCATTTATTTTTTTAACAGCAAAGGCAGATAAAACAGATTTTAGAAAAGGAATGAATCTGGGTGCTGATGATTATCTCACAAAACCGTTTGAAGAATTAGAATTAATCCAAACAATTGAAGCACGATTAGCAAAATCTCAAAGCCTAAAACTTACTACTGAATCTAGCCAAAACTTCAATGAATTTATAGATCAGGCGAAAGGGTTCAGTGAATTGAAAAATTTGTCTAATGATCGAAAGGTAAAATCATTCAATCATAGAGAAACTATATTCAGAGAAGACGATCAAGCACATTCAATGTATTATGTCGTGAAGGGAAATGTAAAATGTTTTAGGTCAGATAATTATGGTAAATCTTATGTTCATGAAATACATGGCGAAGGAGATTTTATCGGCTACATGTCATTATTTGAAGAAGGTGTTTATGGCGAAACTGCAGTTGCTATTGAATCAACAGAATTAGCAGTTATACACAAACCAGAATTCCTTGAACTCATTTATAAGAATAGAGATGTTGCAACAAACTTCATCAAACTTTTATCAAAAGATGTTGTCGACCGAGAAAAAAAGTTACTGCAACTCGCATATTCTCCTGTCAGAGAAAGATTGGCCGATATACTCATTAAACTTATGTCAAAATCTTCTAACCAAACTGCGGCAAATAATTTAATTAATATTTCAAGAGAAGATCTTGCAAATATGGTTGGTACAGCAAAGGAATCATTGATTAGAACTTTATCTGAATTCAAAAAAGAAGGCGTTATTTCAACTAATGGTCAGGAAATAAAGATACTAGATGAAAAAAGTTTAGAGAGAACAGCGATTGGCTTTTAATTACTACAAAATTTTTCCCTAAAAAGCAATAATATATATCAATCCTATCAAAAACTTTTGTCCTTTATAAAGGAATAATAAAGCAGTTAATTTGCAAAGAGTTTTGCTCATTTATTTGTTACATTATGAAGAACATCCTTCTTACAACTGATTTTTCTAGAAACGCTAGAAATGCTGCCATTTATGCTATTAATTTATTCGGAGATGAAGGTGTAAAATATACGTTTTTGAATGCTTTGGATTCAAGAATTACACTCGATTTATTAGGCACTAATGAAGATAAATTGAGAACAATCTCTTTGATAGAGATCAAAAAAGAAATAACTTTTTTGAATGATTATTTCCCAAATAATAATTTGACTTTTCAGCCATACTTCAAAATGGATAGTGTTACAAATGCAATTAATATATTAAACGACACTGAATCGTTCGATTTTATAGTAGCTGGAACTAAAAATGAAAATACGACGAGATGGATTCTTGGCAGTACCGCTAAAAAGATTTCGCAATCTTCTCCAGTTCCAGTGCTTTTGATTCCTGAAATGGCAATGTATAAAAAGATTTCAACTGTCTTATTTGTTACAGATTTAAGGTTAGACGAATCTTTTTTAATTCATCAAGCAATTAATTTTGCAAAAACAAATAAGGCTTCTATGACTATTTTGAATATAGATCAGGACGAATCGGAACACCCATCCCAATCAAGTTCTAGTTTGCTAAAAATAAAGGAATTAGCAGCAAGTTCTGAGTATGACTTAATAAAATTTGAAAAGGTAGTAGAACCTGATATAGAAAGAGCAATTAATAAATATGTCTTAAATAATGATGTTGATGTATTATCCATGATAACCTATACCACAACATTATTTAAAAAGTGGTTTCATCAAAGTCTTACCGCGAAATTGACGAAACATTCAAAAATTCCTTTACTGATATATAATAGAAAAGAATTTGATGTTATTTTCTTGGGATAGAAATTTGTGATTAACAAAATTATGCAGAACTAAATGCAATTGTACTTTTTCGTTTTTAAATCCTTTGGTATGCTAAATCAAATATGTTGTTTCTAATAAAAAATTTCTATATCCATTTATCACTAAATATTAAAGATAATTCTTTAAATATCCCCAAAAATTTAACTATTTTGCATTGTGAAATTTTGAACTATTTCCTTTATTTTATCTTATTAGCTTGTAAAATTTTAAAAAATGAAATCAATTAAAGGTTCTGAAAAAAATGACAATTTTCTTATTGTTGGATTAGGTGCTTCAGCAGGCGGCTTAGAAACTTTCAGAGATTTCTTTCAGGCTTTGCCTAACGATTCTGGGATGGCTTTTGTATTGATTCAACATTTGCATCCAACTCATAAAAGTCTTTTATCTGAGCTTCTTGCCTCATATACTCAGATGAAAGTGACAGAGATAAAAGATGGAACACTCGTGCAACCAGAAAATATATATGTGATTCCGCCTAACAAGGAATTGGAAATACTCAATGGGAAATTGCATTTGCTAGAACCGCATAAAGAAAGATCGCAGAGAAGACCAATCGACTCTTTCTTTAGGTCGCTTGCACAAGATCAAAAGGAAAGGGCTGTTGGTATAATTCTAAGTGGCACAGGAACTGAAGGGGCATTGGGGTTGCGATACATTAAAGGCGAAGGTGGGTTAACAATGGCACAAGATCCTGAAACAGCAAAATTTGATGGAATGCCGAGAAGTGCTGTTGAAGCGGATGTTGTTGATGTCATTTTACCTGTCATGGAATTGAGTGAACAACTTGTAAAGTATGCAAGAAACCGCACGCTAAATTCAACTGTATTGATTGAAGAAGTAGCATTTCCAAAAAATGAACTTGAGAAAATTTATATTCTATTAAGGAACGCTTCAAAATGCAATTTCAGTAATTATAAAACAACGACTGTTGTTCGGAGAATTAACAAACGAATGGCTTTGCATCAAATTTCAAAATTGAAAGATTATCTAAAGTATCTACAAGAAAAACCAAAAGAAGTAGAAACGTTGTTTAATGATTTATTGATTTGCGTTACATCCTTTTTCCGTGATTCAGAAGCATTTGAAATTTTAAGTGAGAAGGGCATTTCAAGTATTATTTCCACTAAATCGAGTGGCGATACAATCCGTGTTTGGATACCCGGTTGTTCTACAGGTGAAGAAACATATTCCATTGCGATTCTTTTAGATGAAGCGATTCGTGCTCAAAAAAAAGACCTCCGATTTCAAATATTTGCGTCGGATATTAATGAAAAGGCAATCAACAGTGCACGATTGGGAATTTATCCTGAATCACACAGTTCACAAATTAGTAAAGAACGGCTAAAACGTTATTTTCAAGTTGAATCAAATTCGTTTAGAATTAAAAAAGAAATTCGTGATAAGGTTATTTTCGCCACTCAGAATGTGATAAATGATCCACCTTTTTCAAAATTAGATATGATTAGTTGCAGGAATTTACTCATTTATATAAACCCTTCAATTCAGCAAA
Source organism: Crocinitomicaceae bacterium (assembly GCA_044338805.1). Taxonomy (GTDB): domain Bacteria; phylum Bacteroidota; class Bacteroidia; order Flavobacteriales_D; family Crocinitomicaceae; genus M0103. Next base: position 1,298 of record JBIIWQ010000119.1, on the reverse strand, counting down.
AAATATTTAAAATTTTCAATTATGCATTAAATGCAAATGGGATACTCTTTTTAGGTAATTCAGAATCATTAGGAGAATCAGCTAGTTTATTTTCTACCATGGATAGAAAGTTCAAACTATTTACGAATAAAACAATTAATTCAGTTTTACCACTTGAATTAAATGCAGATATACATACTATACCTGTCAAACAAAAAGAAAACACATCTTCCTTAAAAATAAACCTGTTAAATGCTAGCATTGGTGAAATCACAGGAAAATTATTGATAACCAAATATGCTCCTGCATGCGCTATAATTAATAAAAAAGGGGATGCAGTTTACTTTTCAGGAAATACAGAGAAATATCTCAAGCCATTCCAAGGAAAAGCTAGTCTAAATATTACTGAATTGGCACGCGAAGGGTTGGCAGTTGGTTTACGAAATACCATTGATAAGGCCAGGAAAAGTAATAAAGAAGTAGAAAGCAATAATTTAATGGTTAGAACGAATGGCATAATTCAGACGTTAAAACTTATTGTGAAACCAATCACTCAGTTTGAACTAGATGAGAATTATTTTATGGTAATTTTTGAAGATCAAAATGAAACAGAAATAGCGAATACTATTTCAAAGAATGAGAATGAGAATAAAAATGAAACCTTCACAGAAATACGCGCATTGGAGCAAGAACTTATTTCTACCAAAGAGTTTCTGCAATCAACAATTGAAGAATTAGAAGGGTCAAATCAGGAGTTAAAAACATCCTATGAAGAATTGCAATCATCCAATGAAGAGCTTCAAAGTTCAAATGAAGAATTGGAAACATCAAAAGAAGAATTGCAATCGATGAATGAAGAAATGATCACAGTGAATAGTGAGCTTCAACTAAAGAATAATGAACTCGCTCAGTCATACGGTGATATGAACAATTTATTGGCGACGACCCAAATTGGGACCTTATTTTTAGATCGTGAATTAAAAATAAGACGATTTACACCGAGTATCGTTAATATAATTAACATCATCACTTCTGATATTGGTCGCCCAATGATAGACCTTTCTTTAAATATTCAATACACTTCATTTATAAAAGACATAAAAAAAGTATTGGAGCAACTTGAACCTATTCAACGCGTTGTTAATGGAAAGGATAACTTATCCTACTTGGTTAGAATTATTCCTTACTTGTCATCAGAAAACAGTGTGGACGGTGTAGTCATAACGTTTGTAGACATTACGAAAGAAATGGAGTCTGCGGCTAAAGAAAAAGAAGTAGCCCTAAAATATAAAGATTTACTAAAGCACACTAAATCATAT
>JBIIWQ010000157.1:0-5459 GCA_044338805.1 Crocinitomicaceae bacterium | reverse complement strand
ACTAATTGCTTGTGCCATTGTCTCAGGAGAAATACCTTCTAAACCTTGCTCCATTAAGCTTCCTGCGATACTCATTCCAACGCAGTAACTTACTGCTTTAATCTCTTCTGTCATGTCCTAAATTTTGGACAAAAATAATCAGAAAAGTCGAAAGTCGAACTGTTTGCACAACCCGACTTTCAACTTAAAAATGAAATATTTTATTTTTTTGTGAAATCAATGTTATAAGTAACACCAATTTGGAGTGTATGATTTCGCTCGGCTTTTATCCCATCTGTTTTAACTACATATTGATTCAGATAACCCAATTGCACATTGAAATCCTTATTAAATCTCCAACCAATGGCTCCATATAACCTGTTTTGATCCAGAATATTTTTGCCTATTCCTTTTCCAAACCCTAAAAAAGGTTCGTCGTAAACTGCCAAAAACAACGTGTTATCTTTCATTTCTTTTCGTGACAAAGGAACAGTTGCCATAAAGCGATATCTCACTCTTTGACGAAAGACAAAACCATCTTGAGAATAAACTACATTTGCATCTTTTACCCAATTCTCAATAAAACGCTGTTCTAAACGATAACGATGTGATATATCAGCGCGTCCAACTTTGTTTTTTATAACAAATTGTTCCCAGATTCTATGCTCATTCAAGTTGTGTCCAATTGGTTGATCGCCATATTGAAATGATTTAATCCAACCATATCCAAGCGTATATTGGGCATTTTGTTTACTGTAATAATCGACTCCTAAACGCAATAACGATTGTTGCCAATCATTGAACAAATCAGCTCTTCTCCATTGATATTCTGAATGTATACCCCAATGTTCAGATAATTTGTGATTTCCAAAATACATTATCCACGCGTGATTTTGTGAAGATATTTCCTTTTGAGAAAATAAATAAGATGGGCTAATTATCAGAACCATCAAATACAAAATTATTTTTCTCATTTCTTAAGATTTTCAACAAACATCGGAAGTAATTCCCTACTAAAAGTCAACAATTCTTCAATTTCTGAAATACTTAACACTTTTTGTTCTTTAAAAATCAGGATAAATTGATCATTCACTTCAATTTTATAATCTTTATTTTTCTCTAAATAATCTAGAACATTCGTGGTAAATAACTTACGTGTCTCCTCTTCAAAATCACTTGTCAATAAATAGAAATTTGAAAAATCGGGATGTCCTTCGAATCTGATATCTTTCGGTGAAAAAAGTTCTTGTAAACTATCAAAGAAGCTTGAATTTCCTAATCGGAAAAGTGGCTTATCTGTTTTAGGCATAACGAACGCTGTAAAATTAATTGTTCCACCATCCAAATTCAATCTTTCTGTCGCTTGAACGTCTGCAATTTGAAAATTGGAACCCATGATGATATTTTGCGCTCTATCAATTGTCATATTCGATAATAACTTGAAATTTTTGAATTCATAGCCAAATATAGAACCTGGATTGTATTTGAAATCGTTTTTGTCTGCTAACTTTTGAAGGTCAATATCTCGTCTAGAAATAGAAACTTCAAAATTACCACCTCTTCTCCTTCCTGCTGTTGGGTATTCACTTACCGGAGTCAATTCATCCAATGCTACTAATTCAATCGATTTATTTTCCCGTTTCCAATCTTCTTGAATCCCTTCTAAGTGGTGCATGACGTTATGGTCTACAAAATCCACTTTTGAAAAATCTAATATTAGTTTGCCTCCATCAAATTTTGATGCAATTTTCTTTTTTAATCCCAAATAATTTGAAAATGACAAACCGCCTTTTAAATAAATTATATCGCCTTTTTCTTCGTACCAAACTTTAAATAGGTTTTTTACAGGCTGACCTTTAGAAACAACGAAAGCCATGTTTAGTAGAATTCCGACACCAATTCCTATTAATAAATCGGTTGCAAGAACAACAATTAATGTTACCACAAAAACAACGAATTGTGATTTTCCAACTTCCCACATGTGTTTAAATTCCTTAGGAGAAGCGAGTCTAAATCCAGTAAAAATTAACATTCCGGCCAAAGCAGAAAGTGGAATCATTTCAATAATTGGTTTTAACAGAAGTATGAAAATCAATAAGAAAACACCATGAAAGAAATTAGACCATTGAGATTTAGCCCCGTATCCAATGTTTGCTGAACTTCTAACAATTTCTGAAATCATAGGCAAACCACCTATTGCTCCTGCAACAGCCGTTCCACTACCTAATCCAATTAAATCTTGATTGAAATTTGATTTTCTTTTCTTTGGATCTAATTGATCAACTGCTAAAGCACTTAAAATACTTTCAATGGATGAAACCAAAGCAATCGTTACCACTGCAATCCAAAATGTTGAAGTAGCAATTTTACCAAAATTTGGTGCAACTAAACTTTTTGTAATATCATTCGGTAAATCCACAAATGTGTTTCCATGTAAATGAAATATTTCAGCAACTGGAACAGCAATTAAAAGCACAATTAATGGAGCCGGTATTTTTTTAATAAATTTTGATTTCATTTTTGTGTGAACGAACAAGATTAAAAAACTCAATCCTGCAATTAATCCTTCGTGCCAATCCATATTTTTGAAAGCATGAGGGATTTCAGCGAGAATTTCATAAAATTCTTTGCCCGTTGCTTTAACACCCAATGCTGGAAATAGTTGTTTAACGATAATAATTACTCCAATAGCAGCAAGCATACCATGAACTGCAGCTGTGGGGAAAAAGTCACCTAATTTCCCAACTTTTAGAAGTCCAAATAATGCTATTATACCGCCGGCAACAACAAATGCTGCAAGAGCGAATGGTAAACCACCTGGATTTGATTCTGTCCAAACGCCACCAAGACTTTCAATTGCGCCTAAATTTACCACAATTAAACCTGCTGCCGGTCCTGCAATTGTTAGGTATGACCCGTTAAATCTTGAGACAAATATTCCACCTACGATGGCAGCAAAAATCCCTGCAATTGGAGGAAAACCCGATGCAATTGCAATTCCCAAGCAAAGAGGAAGTGCAATAAGTGAAACACTGAATCCTGAAAGTAAATCATCCTTCCAATGATTTTTCAAATGTGTTAATCCTGATTTTATAGATAGTGTTGACATAAATTTATTTTTTAAATATTTTATTTAAGATGAGCGTTTTGCCGATCCATGATACGTTTTAACATGTGGTCCGAGAAATATTCGAGCGTAAATTCGAATTGCTGCCAAACCATTAATAATAAGACTCATAGCAATAAAAAATGCTAATAAAACTTGATTCTCTTTGATATGGGAGAAAATTAAATCCTCACCTATGAATGTTGGTGTAATTGGGAAACCTGCTATTGCCAAGCATGCAATTAGAAACACCAAAGCAATTTTAGGATGTTCGTAGGCATGCCCATAGAATTTATCTAAGCTTACCCATTTTTCCAATCCTCTCAATCGTTGAATGCAGAAATAACCCACTATACCGGCAACAATTACCCCACTCAAATACCAAATGTGATGCGTTATATCAAAATGTTCATTGAATGAAATTGCGAGTGCAATCGTTAAATGGTTGGTGATAATTAATGTCCAACTTAGACGAACACTATTTCTCTCAGTAAAGGCTTTTACAACCATTAACAGTCCTAAAAAACTAAAAATTAGTGGCAAGTAAAAAGCCCATTTAGGAGAAATTATTTGCGGATTTAGAGATAAAATCAATCCTGCTGAAAACCCAATAGCAAAGATAAAATAGAAATTTTTAAAGGTTAGAAAGCTCCATTTTGAACCTAGTCGTTTCAACGGATTCCACATGTATTTGTACATGAATGAATCCAAATTCCATTCTTTCAAACTAATGATATATAATGAATACTCAAAACGTTTAGGCCAGGAATCTTCAATCGTTTTAGGTCTTGGAACATAGTTGTAAAATTGCTCTCTTATCTTATAACTCACAACCGAAGGAGAAACCAGCAATTGATACGTTCTCAAGAAAGCATTTCCTGCGACATGAACCAATGCAACGGTTTCAAGTCCTAAAGCGATTTCAATAAATATCAACCCGATTTGAGCAATTGATGAATACGCAATTTGGCTTTTTATAGACGATTGAACCCTCGATGTAAACGTTGCTAATATTGCAGTTAGAACACCTGCAACAATGACGAAAATCCGAAACGAAGTTTGATATTCCCAAAATGGATAGGTTCTCATCAGGATAAATGCTCCAATATGCACTGAAAGCGATCCATAGAAAATGGCACTTGAAGGAGTTGGGCCTTCCATTGCTCTTGGTAACCAAGAAGAGAATGGCAATTGTGCCGATTTTGCAGCTGCAGAAATGAAAATCAAGAACGAAATTGCAAAACCAATCATACTGTGTTCAGCAAGATGATCATGAACTAATGTATAGTTTGTCAACTTGTAAAAAGAGACATTTTCATGCCACAGGTGATGACTCAACCACATTGCCAGAATCAATCCAACATCCCCAATTCTATAAATCGAGAACACTTTAACTGCATTTTTTACTGGTAGATACCTGTCTCGGTAAAATGCAATTAAAAGAAAAGAGGATACTCCTAAAATCTCCCAACCAATAAATAATGTTTCTAGATTTCCGGAGAAAACAACAATGTTATATCCCAAATAGAAAAATAAGATGACATTAAAAAACCGTTTATATCCTTCTTCTCTGTGCAAATAATACCTGCTATAAACAGTAATAATAAATGTCAACATTGCACCGATAATTAAATACGTCAATGTTATTTTATCAAAGTAGACATCAATGTAGAAATCATATCCTTTTGCTTGAAAAATGGAAAATTCTTTCAAATTAATTACTCTTGCTCCTTTGAAAATCCAAACTACAATAAAAACAAAAGCGCTAAAAAGTTGAATTCCTACTGTAGTAAATGAAACCCATGAAAGCATGTTTTCATTCCGCCTCGGAATAATCAGACTTAAAATAAATCCGATTAATGGAAGCAGTATAAATAAATTAATGAACTGTTCCATACGATTTTTCTTTTAGAAGATAAACGGGTAAATTATCATGAAAGGATTCAAAAAGACCTTCCGTATCGTGAATGGATTTAATATCCTCCATCAAAGGAATATACGCATCGAATTGATTTTTATTGAAAATAAAGACCTCTTTCGTTTCTGGATTCACTGCTGCTAATTTCACCCAGTCTTTCTCAAACCATTCAAATGTTGCAGGATTTCGTTTTATTGTTTCCAATAATACATCTGGAAAATGCTCTACAATTACCATCAATCTTAATGGGTCATGTACTTCAATCATTTGACTTGGAAGTCCAGTTCTTAAATCACCATCTATACCATTTGCTACACCAATTAACCCCATCACATTATGCGGCAATTTTGTCCCAGCACCGAGTGTTTGATTGTCAACTCTAGAAAAATAATACTCCAGATTAATTCCTCCGCAAACTGGTGCCACAGCATTTAGAATACCAAGTAAATAAGTTCC
>JBIIWQ010000278.1:0-3318 GCA_044338805.1 Crocinitomicaceae bacterium | reverse complement strand
AGACACTTATCGGTGTTCGAATTGTATGCGACAATGTATTAATTGCAAAAACAGATGAAAACGGAAAATATTCCTTATCAATTGAAGCTAATAAAGAGCATGAGTTAAAAGTTACATATACTGGTTACGACACACTTATTATTGAAGTCAAAGCCGGTAATATTTCATTTAAGACAGACATCAATCTTTCGAAGTATGAAAAGATGATTGATGAAATAGTTGTTAAAGCTGAAACTGCAAAATCTCGCGAAACTCCAATTGCATTTTCTACTCTTACGGCGAAACAAATTTCCGAAGATTTAGGAACAAGGGATTTACCAATGGTGCTTAATTCTACTCCTGGAGCATATGCTACTGAACAAGGAGGAGGAGCGGGAGATGCGCGTGTGTCAATTCGTGGATTTGATCAGCGAAATATAGCTGTTTTAGTCGATGGTGTTCCCGTAAATGACATGGAAAATGGTCAAGTTTACTGGAGTAATTGGGATGGATTAGGAGATATCACACGTTACATGCAAGTTCAAAGAGGTTTAGGAGCATCGAAATTATCTATTGTTTCAGTTGGTGGTACAATGAATATCGTAACTAAAGGTATTGATTCGAAAATGGGCGCTTCAGTGAAACAAGAGGTGAATAATTTTGGATTATTTAAGACATCTTTTGGATATAACACTGGATTATTGAAAGGAAACTGGGGGGTAACAATTGCAGGAGCAAGAAAATGGGGCTCGAGTTACGCAGATGCAACTTTTACAGATGCATGGTCTTATTTTGTTAAAGTTCAAAAGAAGTTTGATAAACATTTGTTTAGTTTTGGCGTAAATGGTGCGCCACAATCTCATGGTCAAAGATCAACTCGTTTACCCATTGCCGTAATTGATAAAGGATTAGCAGAAAGAGCAGGCATAAATTATCAGGAATCATTGGATTCTATTGCATTGGTAAGTAGTTCTCAATTTACAACTCCAACCCAAGGTGCAAGAGGTATTCGATACAATCCAAATTATGGAATGTTGAATGGAGAAGAGTTCAATGAAAGGGTAAATTATTTTCATAAACCACAATTAAATTTAACTCATTCATACAATCCAAATGAAAAAATTAACCTCACAACTGTGGTGTATGCTTCAATTGGAAAAGGAGGGGGAACAGGTTTGAAATCAATTCCTTCAAGAGATACAGTTACTGGTTTGTATGATGTACAGACTATTTACGATTTCAATTTAACAAATTTTTCTGCTGCTTACAGCACAACAGAAAATGTGTCAAGTAATTATTTAAGGGCTGCAAACAATGATCATAAATGGGTTGGTTTATTGTCCACATTTAATTACAAAATCAATAAAAATATTTCTACAATGTTTGGTGTTGATGCACGATATTATAAAGGGTCGCATTACCAATCAATTTATGATTTAATTGGAGGAGAATATGCGATTGATAATTCTGATAAGAATCAGCCTAAAGGCTCAGGTAACACAGATTATTCAATGAAGAGAGTGGGGGATAAAGTTTCCTATTACAACGATGCAACAGTAAAATGGGGTGGTGTTTTCGGTCAAGTAGAATTTAAAAAAGATAAATGGAGTACTTTTATTACTGCATCAATTAATGAAACTGGATATCAACGTATTGACTATTTTAAAAATAAAGATATTGTTTTAGCTGATACTACATTGATTCAAGCCGTTGGTTTTGGTGATACTGTCACATACAATGGAAGTGATTATACGAATGCCTCAGCAGAAGCACGTTTCGCAACTACAGATCAAAAATGGTTTTTGGGTGCCACCATAAAAGGTGGTGCCAATTACAATATCAATGCGCATCACAATGTTTTTTTTAACATGGGATATTTGAATATCGCCCCAAAAATGAATACTGTTTTTGATAATAACAACCGTCAATTCTTAGATATCAAAAATCAAAAAGTATCTTCTTTTGAATTGGGTTACGGTTATAAGAGTAAGAAATTTTCGTCCAATTTGAATGTGTATTATACATTGTGGCAAAACAAACCACCGCAGTCAACTCCTACTGTTGTCACTGCTGATGGGACATTCTCATACAACATCAATGGTTTAGATGCCCTGCATAAAGGAATTGAACTAGATTTTATTTATAAAATATTACCAAATCTAGATTTTGAAGGATTGGCCTCTATTGGTGATTGGAAAACTATTTCTGGCAGTGTCGTGAATATCGTTAATGAGGAGAATGTAATTGTGGCATCAGTCGATTTCAGTGCTAAAGATGTTCATGTTGGAGATGCTGCTCAAATACAACTTGGTAGTAGCTTACGTTATGAGATTATCAAGAATTTATATATTAAATTGAGATATACTTATTTTGATAAAAATTATGCAAATTTCGATCCTCTTGGATTGACTGGAGTCAATAAAGATCGTGAATCATGGCAGATGCCAAGTTATGGTTTAATGGACTTTAATTTTGGATATGATTTTAAATATAAAAAATTAAAAATGACACTTAGCGGTGGCATCATGAACATATTAAATGAAATCTATATAACAGATGCTCAAAATGGAGCAAATTTCGATGCAACTACCTCAAATGTTTTTGTAGGTATGGGTAGAAGATTCAGTATGGGGCTTAAAGTTGGATTTTAACAATTAACAAATAAAAAAAATGAAAAGAATTATTGGTTTATCATTACTGGCTTTGCTAGTAAATCTATCGGTTAATGCCCAAGCAGTATTGCCAACTAACTGGAGTTTTTCAAATGCTCTTTTACCGACAGGTTGGACCCAATCAGGAACTGCGTTTTATGCACCTTCTGGAAATACTCCTCCAGCAATGAAATTTGATAATACTGGAGACTACTTGAAAATTAATTTTAACAGTAATCCAGGAAATTTGACATATTATCTAGCAGGAAATGGTTTCTCTGGTGGAACATTTACAGTTGAGGAATCTGATTTAGGCACGGTTTGGACAACGTTGCATGCGCATACCACTCCACCTGATGCTGTGTATGCATTGTTCACTGACTTTCCTCAGATTACGACACGCTTTATTCGTTTTATTTATACGAACAAAGTATCCGGAAATATTGGCTTAGATGATGTAAATATTGCTGTTGCACCTCCTGGTCCTATACAAGAGATAAATGTAAAGCAAGGAGCAACGACAATTGTCTCTGGTGGAACATATTTAGTAAATTCAGCTGTAGCAACAATGACACCAACAACTTTTACAGTTGAGAATTTGGGATTGGTTAATACATTGAATGTTGCTTCGGCAACTCTTTCTGGAACAAATGCTGCTGATTTTTCTGTTGCTTCTTTTCCTGCAACT
>JBIIWQ010000012.1:0-17663 GCA_044338805.1 Crocinitomicaceae bacterium | reverse complement strand
CATTATTTTTCTTGTTTTTAACTGGGGCTTTTGACAATGTTAGTGTAGTTATACGGCATACAATTCTACAATTATCAACTCCAGACAACATGCGTGGACGCGTTTCTGCTGTGAATGGAATTTTTATTGGTTCCTCAAATGAAATTGGAGCCTTTGAATCTGGAACAACAGCAAGAGCTTTTGGTTTAAAACCATCTATTGTTGTGGGAGGTATTTTGACTGTTTTGGTGGTTATCGTCACGGCTAAATTGACCCCAAAATTGAGGAAATTGAATATAGATAATTTGTAAATTGATTATTTATCGATGTTTAGTTTTGTCATGGTTTTTACCAAAAACACATGCCAAAACTTATTAATTCTTATCCTTTTTTTATGAGGACAAATTTAGAATGAGTCTATATAAACAACAATGCCTTAAAAATGGTATTGTAAAAAACTGGTGGCGTTTTACTTAAAAACTCCAATCGTGTTGATCCAATTCTTTCACACAAGCCACTAACAAATCAATACTTCCCTGGATATCATCTTTATGCGCCATCTCAATAACTTGGTGCAAATGTCGCGTCGGAATACTGACAGCTCCGGCGATGGATCCACCTTCAGTCATTCGTTGAATGCCAGCAGTATCAGTTCCGCCAGCCGTTAGAATTTCTGGTTGCCATTTGATTTTATGTTTATCTGCCGTTTTTTTCATGAATTCTACCATGCGGTAATCACAAATAGTGGAAGCATCCATAATTTTTATTGCGGTTCCTTCGCCTAATTTCGTTATCATTTCATGTGCAGCTGCACCAGGCAAATCAAATGCAATCGTAGTGTCTAAGCCAAAACCAAAGTCTGGATTAATGCGCAAGGCAGAAACATTAGCACCTCGAATTCCAACCTCTTCTTGAACAGTAAAGACTCCATAAATATCATATGGCACATCCTTTCCTTTCAATTTTTTTAATGTTTCAATGAGAATAAAAACGGCTAAACGGTTGTCTAATGATTTCCCATTAACACAATTTCCCATTTCAATAAATTCTCTTTCTCTGGTAATTGGATCGCCTATTCTAACTAATTTCTTTACTTCCTCTGCCGACAAACCAGTATCAATAAAATAATCTGAAAGTTGAGCTACTTTATCACGTTCAGCGGCAGTCATGACATGAATAGGTTTTGAAGCCATCACACCTATGACGTCTTTTCTTCCGTGAATAATAACACGCTGTGCAGTAAGCGTTTTTGGATCAAACCCTCCAAGTGTGTGAAAACGAATGAATCCTTTGTCATCAATATGCGTCACCATGAAACCAATTTCGTCCATGTGCGCGCCAATCATTATCTTTTTTCGATCTGCAATTTTAGCACTTCCTCTCTTAATTGCATAAATGTTTCCCATGTTATCCAATTCAACTTCGTCGGTTAAACCTTTTAATTCTTTCAAAACGAGTTCTCTAATTTTCTTTTCAAATCCTGGGGCACCTGGAGTAGTGCAAATTTCAGCTAAAAGTTTCGTATTGATTGCCATTTTCAAAAAGTTTGGTTAAATGTACAAAGTAAATTGCAATTTGTAATTCGGTATTTGAGATTCGTAATTCGATTATTCACATTATCTTTAATCTCGATCAAATAAGAATAAATGGCCAAAGTAAAATCAGCATATTTCTGTCAAAATTGTGGACACGAAACCCCGAAATGGTTGGGAAAATGTCCATCTTGTGGTGAATGGAATACATTTGTAGAAGAAATCATTGAGAAAAATATTCCTTCGGTTGTTGCCTTTTCATCGTCTACGAGAAATTCAAAACCTCAAGCAATTCATACGATTGAAAACCAAGAACATGTTCGTATATTTTTAAAAGACGCTGAATTGAACCGTGTGTTGGGAGGTGGATTAGTACCAGGATCGTTGATCTTATTTGGTGGCGAGCCAGGAATTGGTAAATCAACCTTGCTTTTACAAATGGCCGTTGATGAAGATCAATTGAATGTGTTGTATGTTTCTGGTGAAGAAAGCGAACAACAAATCAAAATGCGCGCTGAGCGCATTGGTTTGACGAATCAACAGTGTTATATCCTTACAGAAACAAATATCCAAAATATCTTTTTACAAGCCGAAGAAACGCAACCACAGCTTTTGATTATTGATTCCATTCAAACACTTTATTCGACGCAAATAGAAAGTTCGCCTGGCAGTATTTCGCAAGTTCGGGAATGCACTGCTCAATTATTGAGATATGCGAAACAAACGGGTGTTCCAGTATTTTTAATTGGACACATCACCAAAGAAGGATCATTGGCTGGACCAAAAGTTTTGGAACACATGGTAGATGCTGTTTTGCAGTTCGAAGGAGACCGTAATCATGTTTACCGTTTATTGCGTTCCATTAAAAATCGATTTGGGAGCACGAACGAATTAGGAATATATGAAATGCTTGGAACAGGATTAAGACAAGTGGAAAATCCTTCAGAAATATTGATTACGAATACAGACAATTCACTGAGCGGTATTTCAATTGGTGCAACATTGGAAGGAATGCGACCAATTTTGGTGGAAGTTCAAGCATTGGTAAGTTCGGCGGCTTATGGAACGCCTCAGCGCTCTTCGACAGGATTCGACAGCAAAAGATTAAACATGTTGCTTGCAGTGATGGAAAAGCGTTGTGGATTCAAATTAGGAGCAAAAGACGTCTTTCTGAATATTGCTGGTGGAATTAAAATTGATGATCCTGCAATTGACTTGGCAGTTGTTGCGGCAGTATTGTCTTCAAATGCGGATTTACCGATTCCAAAGAACATTGCTCTTTCGGCAGAAGTTGGATTATCTGGAGAAGTTAGGCCAGTGAATAGAATTGATCAACGTATCTCCGAAGCAGAAAAACTTGGCTTTGAAAAAATTATAATTTCAAAATACAATAAAGGAATTGAACAAAAGAATTTCAAAATTGAGTTGGTGAAATGTGGCAAAATTGACGAAGTTGTGAGAGCGCTTTTTGGGTAATAGACATAAGACTGAAGGACAAAAGACTAAAGGGACGAAATTAATTTGATTTTTATAAATCAGTCTATTGTCATCAAGTCCTTTTTCTATTGTCTTTAAACAAAATAAGAGAGTCCAATTACCATCATTGAAGCATCGATTAATGCATAATAACTTTCTTTTTTGTTGTTGTTAATCCCAAGAATCAATAGAAGAGAAATCATAGCGCCAGTGTAAAAAAAAGGATTATAGCGCATATTTTCGTTGACTATTGCGATAATCAGTATAAAAAGTGAAATTAGTACAACTGAAAAAACTTTTGAACGGGTGATCCCAACCATTTGAGGAGTTGTTTTTTGGGTAGGAAAATCATGTTCCAAATCACGGATATCGAAAGCAATTGTCAAGGCGACGAAATAATAAAAATATGCTAGTAGTTCCGGAAAAATTGTTGAACTAAATCCATATTCATTTACCCATGGCAAAGCGATTATGATTGCGGTCCAAACAAAAGCAATTAAAGGTGATTTCAAATAGGCTAATTCTCGTAAGCTTTTTTTTCGGAAAGGAACTACGTATATCAAACTGACAATTCCGGCGAAAAGGATCAATGGAATGATCTCAAATTTGCCAATTAACAATAGAAAAGAAATGAGCCCAATAGCACCAGAAATTCCAACTAAGCTTTTCAAATAAATGGAATGTTGGTTCACCCAAATTAACCAAGGAGTGAGATGGTCACTTTTTTTTGCTTTGTATAAACGTTGAAAATTGTAAACGGCAAGAATTGCACAAAAACAGGTTATTCCATATAACCACCATTTTTCTATTCCATAATTAAATGATGTTCCGGCTGTAAGACAAAATGCAGAGAGTCCAACTAAATAATTTGAATAAACGATATGTTGAAAAAGCGGTTTAATGGCTCAATTACTCAATTTCAGCCAAAACGCTATCCACTGCTATTTCTTGAATACATTGGCAGCTTTTCTTCCGTTTACAAATAGGACAATTTGGATCAAATACCAAAACGCGCACATTTGTTCCCAATGGCTTCCATCTTCCTGGATGAATCGGTTTTCGAGGTGAAAAAAGTCCAATTGCACGAATACCTAAAAATCCTGCGATATGCAAAGGACCAGTAGAGCACGCTACCAAATTTTTCACTTGAGAAATAAAGTAGATTAATTCTTTAAGGGATAATTTACCCGTTAAATCAATGATATTCTCGTTTATGGGCAAACTTGAACGAAATAAATCACCTTCTTGTTCTGTTCCAGTAAAATACACCGTATAACCTTTAGTAATTAATTCATTTGCCAATTGTAAGTAAGATGCTAAAGGCCATTCTAATGCACTTCCTTGCGATTTAGGATGTAAAACAACCGTTTTATCATTCTTTTCCAAAGAATTAATAACCTCGATTGGCAAAGCACTTTGCTCTACTTTAAATGCAGTTGTCATACTCATTACCTCGTCCAATGATGGAATTACTGTCAAACCCAATGGCTTGAGCAACTCAAAATTCAATTGTGATTCATGCAGTGCTGAATTCTTTCGTGAAAAATTTAAACGATGAGAGCAAGACAATAAATGAAAACTTCGATGTGAAGTTCCAATTCTCATTGGGATTCTCGCTTTTTTAGCTAAAGCAGCAATCTCTTTATTTGGAAAGACATGAATAATGGCATCCGCTTTTAATTCCTTAAAAGCTTCTGATCTTTGAGATGTAGGTATATTCTCAATCAATTTCCAATCGACAAACTCATCTACAACAGAAAAACAAGCTACAATTGCTTGGGTATATCCTCTTCCTAAAAAGATGAGCGTAGCGTTTGGCACATTGTTTTTCAGCCATACGCACATAGGCAAAGTCAACATGACATCTCCAATGCTATCCGTTCTTGATATAATAATTCTCATTTTCTAATCTTTTCTTGGGTCAATCGTCTCACTTCTTTGTATTTGAACTGATTGGATAAACCACTAATTTGAGCGATTTTGAATCCTGCGTAACCGTCTAAAAAACCTTTCTTCATCACATACATGGAAAAAAACCGCGCTAAACATGACAAATATGGCAATAATACACCAACTTTTTTTCCTTGATTAGCATATTTTTGAGCGGTTAAGCTTGAATAATGATCGGCTCTTTTTCTGTGTTGCTTATAATTCACATATGAATAATGAAACAAATCTCCTTTTAAGTCGAACTCCTCAATTCCATTAGGAACTTCTAATTCTTCGTGAACTAAATCACCGACCCATTGGCATTGATCTTTAGGGAATAGTCTAATCTTCCAATCAGGGTACCAACCAGAATGATGAATCCATTTTCCGCAGTAATTTGTTAAACGGTTAATTTTACCCAACCCTCTGAAATCAGTAGATTTTATATTTAAAATACTTAATCTTAATTCTTCACTAATTTCCTCATCTGCATCCAAAGAAAGAATATATTCAAATTTTGCTTGTTGATTGAGGTGGTTCTTTGACGCCGCATAACCTTCCCATGCTCTTTGTATAAATTCAACGCCAAGATTCTTACAAATCTCAGCTGTTTTATCAGTAGAAAATGAATCCAGCACAATAATTTCATCAGCTATAGTTTGAAGTGAACGAATACACCTCTCAATATTTCGTTCTTCATTGAAAGTAATGATAACTGCTGAAATTGAAATTGCCATGATTGGAGATGTTCTTCTAGTTATTGAGTTGAAAAACCTACGTTATTTCACTCTTAATCTTTGACCTACAGTTAATCTATTGATGTTCACCCCAGGATTTAATTTAGACAATTGTGCTTGTGTTAAACCATGTCGCTGAGAGATTTTTGAAAATGTATCACCCGATTTTACAGCGTAATATTTCTTTACTGGCGCTTGCTGTGTAACAGGTGTTTGAGTTTGTGTTGTTCCACCAGGACCACTTTTCAATTGTAACCGCTGTCCGACATAAATATTTGTTGTTCGCAACGCATTCCATTCCATAATTTGTTCAACAGTCACGCCATATTTTGTTGCAACCGTTCCAAGAGTCTCTCCTGTTTTTACCTTGTGATAAATGTAAGATTGCAATACAGGTGGTTTTCCTCCGAGAGAATCAGGTGTTTCAACAACTACTTCTTCAAGGATTAACGGTTTTGGACTAACAACTGTGGCAGTTGCGTATGTTTTTTTCTCAAGCTCGTATAAATCATCTTCTAAACTTACTAAAAGACCAATTTTTTCAAGTGGTCCCGAAATACATTGATTTGGTTTTGTATAAGGAATATAAGTTGTTTTATAAACTGGATTTAATGTTTTAATATCTTCAACTGGCCAATTTAATAACTTCGAAATTGTTGCCATGTGAACCCCACCAGATAAACACATTGTATCTAACTGAGCGTAATGTACTTGCACATCCATCGGAACAATGTTGTGTTCTGCATGATACGTTAGAAGATAAGCAGCAGCAATAAAGTTTGGCACATATCCTTGTGTTTCCGTAGGTAAAAATGGCCTAACTTCCCAATAAGTTGTTTTATTTCCAGAACGACGTATTGCTTTGTTTACATTACCAGGTCCAGCATTATAAGCAGCAAGCGCTAAATTCCAATCGCCGTAAATTCCATATAATTGTCTTAAGTATCTGCAAGCGGCATCTGTTGCTAAAACAGGATCCATTCGTTCATCGATATAAGAATTTTCTTTCAATCCAAAATAAAGTCCCGTTCGGTACATGAATTGCCATAAACCTAAAGCACCAGCTCGCGATTTAACTTGTGGACGCAAACCACTTTCAATAACGGATAAATATTTCAATTCAATCGGTAAACCATATTCTGCTAATTTTTCTTCAAACATATCGAAGAATAGTGTAGAACGCCCTAAAACAATTCGTGCGAATCCTCTTCTGTTTTGAGCGAAAAACTTAATTGTTGAAAGCGTAGTTGCATTACAGTCCAAATGAAAAGGACTCATTTCATTCATTGATTCTAATCGTTCGCAATAAACTTCATCTGTAAATTGTGGATTGTCTCCTTGCTCATAGTTCAATGCGTTGATAATAGAATCGTAATTATTTTGGTTTACATAATCCGCTAGGAATAATTTTAAACTTTGTTCAACCGTATTTATAAACGCATCCTTACTTAACGTATCGCTTGGTTTGACAAGATGAGCAGGTGTTTGAGCAAACAGAAAGTTTACAAAAAAACCAAAAAATAGGACTGCGATTAAATTCTTCATACTTATTTTAAGCTTTTTTCAAGATGAGCAGAAAAATTAAACACTTGTTTTTCTCCGAAGTTTTTTCCCATCACTTGGATTCCGAATGGCATGCCATTAGAATGTTTTCCTAAAGGTAAAGAGATTGCTGGATTACCTGTAAGATTAGCATGAACAGTAAAAATATCTTGTAAATACATTGTAATTGGATCTTTCACAGCTTTCAGTTCGAAAGCGGTGGAAGGTGTTGTCGGTAATAAAATTAAATCAAACTCATTAAGAATTTCATCCGTTCTATTTTTAAGTACGCGACGCACTTTTTGTCCTTTCGTATAATAAGCGTCGTAGAATTCATTTGACAAAACAAATGTTCCAGCCATAATTCTGCGTTGAACTTCTGGGCCAAAACCTTCAGCTCTTGACTTTTTATAGGTGTCTTCTACTCCTTTTGCTATGCTACTTCTATATCCAAAGTGAACGCCATCAAATCGCGATAAATTGGACGAAGCTTCAGCAGTTGTAAGCACATAATATGCGGGAACCATGTATTCCAAATACGGAAAAGATACTTTTTCTACTGTGTGGCCGTCTTCTTGTAATTTTAAAATAATTTCATCCATTCTAGCAATAACTTCAGGATCGATTCCTTCCGTTTCAAAACTTTCTTTGATTACTGCTATTTTCAATCTTTCGATTGGATTGAAATCACTGTATTTTTCAACCGATTTATTGGAAACCGTAGAATCAAATTCATCTTCACCTGCCATAACTTCTAAAAGAAGCGCTGAATCTTCCAATGAATTTGTAAATGTTCCAATTTGATCAAAGGATGAAGCATAGGCAATTAATCCAAAACGGCTAATTCTGCCGTAAGTTGGTTTAATACCATATGTTCCTGTAAAAGATGCTGGTTGACGAATCGAACCACCGGTATCACTTCCAAGCGCGGCTGTGCACATGCCCGAAGAAACAGCAACTGCTGAACCACCAGAGGATCCACCAGGAACAAGGTTTTTATTGAGGTTATTTTTTACTGGTCCGAAAGCAGAATTCTCATTAGAACTTCCCATTGCGAATTCATCACAATTCAAGCGGCCAATAATAACAGCATCTTCATCAATTAAGCGTTGAACTGCAGTAGCGGTATATAATGATTCGAAACCTTCGAGAATTTTTGATGCTGCGGAAACTTTGTGCCCTTTATAGCAGAGGTTATCTTTTAACCCGATAACCATTCCAGCAAGTTTCCCAGCTGTTTTGTTCGCAATTTTTGTGTCTACAATAACTGCTTGAGCTTTTGCTGAATCTTCAAATACTTCCAAAAAAGCATTCAAATCAGAATTTTGATGAATGACTTTTAAATAGTCTCCAACAATATCCAAAACCGAACTACCCGAAGCAAGGGTAGACTTTACTTCAGCAAAAGTAGTGTGCATGTTTTTGGAATTAATTAGTTTTTTTCTTCCGTTTTAGCCTCGACTTTTGTATCGTCTTCACCTTTAGAAGCATCTTTAAACTCCTTAATACCTTTACCAAGGCCTTTCATTAATTCTGGAATTTTTTTACCACCAAAAAGCAAAACAACTACTGCTAAAATTAGAATAATATGTCCTGCACTAAGAATTTGTAAAATCATAACTTTAAATTTTAATTCACACAAAGTTAAGGAATTCTTACTAAAGCGCGCTTGTTATTTGATGTATTGTGTTAAATAAACAAAAAATGCCTCCCAAAATTGGAAGGCATCTATTTTATTACAATTTTCTTGCAACTTCAACTTCTTCAAACGCTTCAATTAAATCGCCGATTTTGATGTCGTCAAATTTATCTACGTTCAATCCACATTCGTAATTGTTTTTCACTTCTCGTACGTCGTCTTTGAAACGCTTTAAAGATCCAAGAACACCAGTATGAATGACGATTCCGTCACGTATCACACGTATTTTAGAACTACGCTTGATGATACCGTCCATGACATAACATCCTGCAATTGTACCCACTTTCGTAATTTCGAATGTTTCACGAACTTCAGTTGTACCCACAATTTTCTCTTCAATATCAGGAGAAAGCATTCCTTCCATCGCTGATTTGATTTCTTCAATTGCTTTGTAGATGACAGAGTACAAACGAATATCAATTTGCTCATTTTCTGCTAATTTACGCGCTGCCAATGATGGTCTAACTTGGAAACCAATGATGATTGCATCAGAAGCGGACGCTAAATTCACATCGGCCTCAGAGATTGCTCCAACACCTTTGTGAACGATATTTATTTGAATTTCTTCAGTCGATAAGTTCAACAATGAATCCGATAATGCCTCGATAGAACCATCCACGTCACCTTTAACGATGATGTTAAGTTCTTTAAAGTCACCAATAGCCAAACGACGACCAATCTCATCCAATGTGATGTGTTTAGTTGTGCGCAATCCTTGTTCACGGTATAGTTGTTCCCGTTTAGAAGCAATTGTTTTCGCTTCTTTTTCGTCATCCATTACGTGGAATTTATCTCCGGCACTTGGCGCACCGTTGATTCCAAGAACTGAAACTGGTTGTGATGGCCCAGCAATAGTGATAACTTTACCATGTTCATCGTGCATTGCACGAACACGGCCATAATTTTTACCAACTAAAACAACATCTCCAATTTTCAATGTTCCTGCTTCAACAAGCATATTTGCAACATATCCTTTTCCTTTGTCAAGAGACGATTCAACAACAGTTCCAATCGCATTTTTATTTGGATTAGCTTTCAATGTTAGCATTTCCGCTTCAAGCAATACTTTTTCAAGTAACTCATCAATGTTTATGTTTTGACGTGCTGAAATTTCTTGACATTGGTATTTCCCACCCCAATCTTCAACAAGGATGTTCATTACAGAAAGTTGTTCTCTAATTTTATCTGGATTTGCTCCGTCTTTATCAATTTTATTGATTGCAAAAACCATTGGTACACCAGCTGCTTGAGCGTGAGAGATTGCTTCTTTTGTTTGAGGCATCACGTCATCATCTGCTGCTACAATAATAATTGCAACGTCTGTTACTTGAGCACCACGAGCACGCATCGCTGTAAAGGCTTCGTGACCTGGTGTATCTAAGAAAGTCATTTTTCGACCATCTTTTAGTGTAACTGAATATGCTCCAATATGTTGCGTAATTCCTCCAGCTTCACCTTCAGTAACATTTGCATTTCGTATTTTATCAAGTAACGAAGTTTTACCGTGGTCAACGTGACCCATGACAGTAATAATTGGTGGACGTGCCACTAAATCTTCTTCTCTATCTTCTTGAACTGGAATTGCTTCCTGAATTTCTGCACTTACAAATTCTGCTTCATATCCAAATTCTTCAGCAACAATTTGAATTGTTTCAGCGTCCAAACGTTGATTGATAGAAGCAAATATCCCTAATGACATACAAGCTGAAATAACTTGAGTTGGCGAGGCGCTCATCATAGAAGCAAGTTCTGAAACTGTAACGAACTCCGTTAATTTCAATACTTTTTCTTCTAATTCTGCAGCTTCCATTTCGTCTTGACGACGTTGTGCAACAGTATCTCTTTTTGTACGACGATTTTTTGATGCCTTTGATTTTCCTCCTTGATTAGAAAGTCGAGCAAGTGTATCTTTAATTTCTTTTTGAATGTCTTTTTCTTTGATCTCGGGCTTAACGAACTTTTGTCCGGGTTTCTGAAATCCTGGCTTGAATGGTTGACCAGTTCGAGGCGCATTTGTCGCAGGTGGCCTTGGTGTTCCGGATGCTGCTGCATCTCCAGGAGTTGCATTACCCTCAACTTTTTTAATTCTTTTTCTCTTTTTACGAGAATCTGCATTAAATGGACTTCCAGGTCTAACAGTTGGAGTTTTAGGTTTTTCAACTGGTAACTCGATTCTTCCTAACACTGTTGGTCCAGAAAGAATTTTACGTTCTACACGAATTGTTTCAATTTCTTTTGGTGCTTCCTCTTCCTTTTTAGGCGCTTCAACAACTGGTGTTTCAGGCTTTTTTTCTGGAGTAACTTGCACAGGAACTACTGGTTTAGCAGGTGCAACATAAGGTGTTTTCTTTTTGTCGGGACGGGTTTTAGTATTTAACTTATCCAAATCAATTCTTCCAACAACTTGCACTTGTACATCACCTTCACCAATTGTTTTTGCCTCAGAATTCTCTTTTTGCGTTTCAACTATTGGCGTTTCAACTATCGGTTCTTCCTTTTTAGGCTCTTCCTTTTTCGGTTCCTCAAACACAGAACGCTTAATTTCCTCTACGTTGATTGGGTCTGAATCATCAAAATCTTCTTGCGTTTCTGGAGCCTCTTCTTGTTTTGAATCGCGAATAGAAATTGTTTCACGCTTCTCTCTTTTTATAGAAGAAGTTTTTGAAAGCTCTTTTAAATCCTGATCGGCAGAAAATTCTTTTTGAAGAATATCATAATATTCTCCTTCTACTTTTGAATTCGGATTGTTTTCAATCTTGATTCCTTTTGATTCTAGGAATTCAACAAGCGTGGAGACCCCAACATTGAGTTCTCCAGCTGCTTTTCCTAATCTTATTGGTTTTCCGGCCATATAATAATGTGTCCTTCGTTGTTTACGTATTCAGTATTATTAATTTGAATTTTTTCATTATTCAAATTCTGATCGAAGAATTCTAAATACTTCTTCAATTGTTTCTTGTTCTAAATCTGTTCGTTGAATTAAATCTTCAGGACTCATTTCTAGTACAGATTTTGCGGTATCGCAGCCAACAGCTTTTAATTCATCAATAATCCAACTATCGATTTCATCTGCGAATTCTTCTAAGTCAACGTCTTCAACATCAACTTCTCCTTCACGGTAAACGTCTAACTCATATCCACAAAGCTTACCAGCTAATTTGATATTGTGTCCACCTTTACCAATTGCCAATGAAACTTGGTCTGGTTTCAAGAAAACTTTTGCTCTTTTATCCTCTTCATTAATTTCAACAGATGAAATTTTTGCTGGTGACAAGGAACGTTGAATTAACAACTGTGGGTTATTTGTATAATTGATTACGTCAATATTTTCATTTCTCAACTCACGAACGATACCATGAATACGAGAACCTTTCATTCCAACACATGCTCCAACTGGATCAACACGGTCGTCGTATGATTCAACAGCAACTTTTGCTCTTTCACCTGGTTCACGAACGATTCGTTTGATAGTAATTAAACCATCAAAAACTTCAGGAACTTCTAATTCGAATAAACGCTCTAAGAATTCAGGTGCCGTTCTAGAAAGAATAATTACTGGACTACTGTTTCGCATGTCCACTTTCGCAACAACAGCTCGAACAGTTTCTCCTTTTTTGAAATAATCAGAAGGAATTTGTTCAGATTTAGGAAGAATTAATTCGTTTCCTTCATCATCCATTACCATGATTTCTTTCTTCCAAACTTGATAAACTTCACCAGTAACAATTTCACCAATTCTTTCTTTGTAAACTTTGTACAGATTATCTTTCTCTAATTCCATGATACGAGAAATCAAATTTTGACGAAGCGACAACACATTACGTCGTCCGAAGTCACCAAATTTAAATTCTTCTGTAACTTCTTCACCAATTTCGAAATCTGGTTCAATTTTGATTGCATCAGAATAAGCGATTTCCGTATTTGGATCTTCTACTTCTCCATCATCAACAATTTCTTTATTCAAGAAAATTTGAACGTCACCTTTATCAATGTTTACAATGATATCGATGTGTTCATCCGTATTAAACTTCTTTTTTAACATTGCACGGAATACATCTTCCAAGACATGTTGCATTGTTTGTTTATCAATGCTTTTTAATTCTTTGAATTCCGAAAATGAGTCAACTAATTCAAGGCTATTCATATTTACCTATTTAAATGAAATAACAATTTTTGTTTCTTTAACTTGATCCATTGGGAACACGTGTTGCTCCACAATTAGCTCTTTCTTCTTTTTCCCTTCAGGTTTTTCCATTCGGGATGTTTCAATAATTATCTCTTGTTCAGAAGCGGCTTTTAAAATGCCTTCCAATTTTGTTTTATCGTTCAACAAAACTTTTACTTCTTTCCCTATATTTTTATCATATTGTGCCATTACGCGAAACGGCTTGTCTAATCCTGCTGAAGAGACATGAATTTCGAAATCTTCTTCTTCACGATCCAGATTATGTTCAACATTTCGTGAAACAGACATACAATCTGTAATGGCTACACCACCAACATGTTTATCAATTTCAACATGAATAACATTCGTGTTAGAGATAGTTAAATCAACCACAAACAAGCCATTCGCTAATTCTGCGATGCGCTCATCAATTAATTTCATTACTAATTTTTTACTAATCATATGTTATAAAAAGAGGGGACTTTCGTCCCCTCATTATGTCTTAATCTTCACTAAATCCGATGCAAATATAGGATATTTTTTCTTATTTCCAACATTTTCTGAGAATTATGTTTTTTTAACGCCCGTGTTTTCTGAACTTTACGAAAAAATTAAGCAATGTTAATTGAAGTAAAAGATAAAATTGTTTCCACTCAAATTTTTGATAAGAAGTTCGTTTGTGACTTGAATGCGTGCAAAGGAGCTTGCTGTATTGAGGGGAATTCTGGCGCACCGTTAACATTGGATGAAATTGATTTATTAGAAGATAACATTGAGAAAATTAAGCCTTTTATGCGCCCAGAAGGAATTGAAGAAGTTGATACTAACGGTGTTTTTTATATGGACGAAGACAATGAAGCCGTTACAACATTAGTAAATGGTGGCGAGTGTGCCTTTGTGTATTTTGATGAAAATAATATCACAAAATGTGGGATTGAGCAAGCGTATAATTCTGGTAAAATCGATTTTAACAAACCGATTTCTTGCCATTTGTATCCAATTAGAGAAAAAAAAATCAATGATTTCAGGGCGTTAACATACGATGTTTGGCCAATTTGTGCTCCTGCTTGTGCCTGTGGAGATAAATTAGACTTGCCAATTTATCGATTCTTAAAAGGACCGATAATTAGAGCGTATGGGGAAGACTTTTTTGAAGCGTTGGAGGAAGTTGATAAGGGGTTAAAGGATTCAAAAAAATAATTTTAAATCAAAAAATCCCAATGAAAATTCACTGGGATTTGTAGTATGTGTATTCTATCGGCACAATAAAATACTATTTATTATTATTTGTTGTTTTTAGCTACCGCACATCTCGCAATCCTCAGGATTTTCTAAAGAACAGGCGATTGCTGCCTGCTGATCTTCAACATCTGCTAATAATGGCAACTCTTCAACAGTTTTATCAACTGTAAACTTGATCGCATCCGTTGCAGCTTTTGTTCTTAAGTAATACATTCCTGTTTTCAATCCTTTTTCCCATCCGTAGAAATGCATTGAGGTCAATTTACCAAAGTTTGCATTTTCCATGAAGATGTTCAACGATTGAGATTGACAGATATATGCTCCACGATCAGCTGCTAATTCGATAATCGCTTTTTGCGAAATCTCCCAAGCAGTTTTGTAAAGGTCTTTTAATCGTTGTGGAATTTCATTAATGTTTTGAATAGAACCATTCGCCGTCATGATTTTCTGACGAATATCCTTGTTCCACATTCCTTCTCTCACTAAATCTTTTAATAAGTGTTTGTTCACGACGATGAACTCACCAGACAATACACGACGTGTATAAATGTTAGATGTGTACGGTTCGAAACATTCGTTATTTCCAAGAATTTGAGCTGTTGAAGCTGTTGGCATTGGCGCTAACAACAATGAATTTCTAACACCATATTGTTTTACTTCTTCTTTCAATACGTCCCATTCCCAGCGAGCTGTTGGAGTAACGTCCCACATATCGAATTGGAAGATCCCTTTAGAAACTGGAGAACCAGCATACGTTTCATACGCTCCTAATTCTTTTGCTAAGTCTTTAGAAGCTGTCATTGCAGCGTAATACATTGTTTCGAAAACTTCTCTATTCAATGCACGAGCTCCTTCTGATTCGAACGGTAAGCCCATCAAAATAAACGCATCAGCCAAACCTTGTACACCTAAACCAATTGGACGGTGACGCATGTTTGAGTTTTTTGCATCTTGAACAGGATAGAAATTCTCATCGATGATACGGTTCAAGTTCAATGTTGCCTGATACGTAACTTCGAATAATTTATCGTGATCAAAAGTTCCTTCTTCCGTAACATATTTAGGCAATGCGATAGACGCAAGGTTACAAACAGCAATTTCGTCTGGTGCAGTGTATTCAATAATTTCAGTACACAAGTTAGACGATTTGATTGTTCCTAAATTTTGTTGATTTGATTTAGCATTCGCCGCATCTTTGTATAACATGTAAGGAGTTCCTGTTTCAATTTGAGACTCTAAAATCTTGAACCACAAATCTTGCGCTTTAATCGTTTTTCTTCCTTTTCCTTCTCTTTCGTAACGTGTATACAATTCTTCAAATGCAGCACTGTGTGTATCAGAAAGTCCTGGACATTCGTGTGGACACATCAATGTCCAATCACCATTGTCTTTCACGCGTTGCATGAATAAATCTGGAATCCATAATGCAAAGAATAAATCACGTGCACGTTGTTCTTCTTTACCGTGGTTCTTTTTCAAGTCAAGGAAATCAAAAACATCTGCATGCCAAGGTTCAATATACATTGCAAAAGAACCTTTTCTTTTACCTCCACCTTGATCTACGTAACGAGCAGTATCATTAAATACACGTAACATTGGAACAATTCCATTTGAGGTTCCGTTTGTTCCTTTAATGTAAGAACCGGTAGCGCGGATATTGTGAATAGCCAAACCAATACCACCGGCAGATTGTGAAATCTGAGCACATGATTTAAGCGTATCATAAATACCACTGATACTATCATCTTTCATTGTTAACAAGAAACAAGATGACATTTGAGGTTTTGGTGTTCCAGCATTGAACAACGTTGGCGTTGCATGTGTAAACCACCCTTCAGACATTAAATTATAGGTAATAATTGCAGACTTGATATCATTTTTGTGAATCCCAACAGCCACACGCATCAACATTTGTTGAGGACGTTCAGCAATCATTCCATCCAACTTCAATAAATAGGAACGTGTTAATGTTTTAAACCCGAAATAATCATATCTAAAATCACGGTCATAAATGATACTTGAATCAAGTAAATCTTTGTTTTCAATAATAATATTATAAACATCATCCGCAATAAGCGATGCATTTTGACCAGTTTTAGGATCGATGTATTTGTGCATATCATCAATTACTTCCGAGAACGTCTTCTTGGTTTCTTTGTGCAAATTCGACACTGCGATGCGCGATGCAAGCAATGCATAATCTGGATGATCAATTGTTTTACCGGCAGCAACTTCAGCAGCTAGATTATCTAATACTGTTGTTGTGACACCATCATAAATTCCTTCAATCACTTTAATTGCCACTGCTTCAGGTGAAACTAATGGATCAAGGCCATAACACATTTTGATAATGCGGGCTGTGATTTTATCGAATTTTACGGCTTCTTTTCTTCCGTCTCTTTTTACTACGTACATGAGCGATCTTTTATTTTTTTTGGTAATCTGGTTATTGTATCTTTAGAAGTCTTCGTCAAGACTAAATGTTTGGTTGTTGTCACCGGATTTCACACCAGCTTTTTGATATTCTCCTACTCTTTTTTCAAAGAAGTTAGCTTTTCCTTGTAATGAAATCATTTCCATGAAATCAAACGGATTTGCTTTATTATATACTTTTTCATTTCCAAGCTCTTGCAACAAACGGTCTGCAACAAATTCAATGTATTCTGCCATTAAATCGCTGTTCATTCCAATCAATTTAACGGGCAAAGCATCAAGAATAAATTCTTTTTCAATTTCAACCGCATCTGTGATTATTGCTTTCACTTGTTCTTTTGTCATTTTATTTACAACGTGATTGTTATACAAAAGACACGCAAAATCGCAATGTAATCCTTCGTCTCTTGAAATTAATTCATTTGAGAAAGACAATCCAGGCATTAATCCTCTTTTCTTCAACCAGAAAATTGAACAAAAAGAGCCAGAAAAAAAGATTCCTTCTACTGCAGCAAAAGCAACTAACCTCTCAGCAAATGTTCCTTTTTCGATCCAACGCAACGCCCATTCAGCTTTCTTGCGCACACAATCAAGTGTATCAATTGCATTGAATAAATAGTTTTTATCTTTCGTATCCTTGATATACGTGTCGATCAACAATGAATATGTTTCAGAGTGAATATTTTCAACAGCAATTTGAAAACCGTAGAAGAATTTTGCTTCTGTATATTGCACTTCTGCTAAGAAGTTTTCCGCTAAATTCTCATTCACGATCCCATCAGATGCTGCAAAGAAAGCTAAGATGTGTTTTACAAAATGACGTTCATCATCGTTTAATTTTGTGTCCCAGTCAATAATATCTGGCGCAAGATCAATCTCTTCAGCTGTCCAAAAACTAGCTTCTGCTTTTTTGTAGAAAGCCCAAATAT
>JBIIWQ010000118.1:0-6642 GCA_044338805.1 Crocinitomicaceae bacterium | reverse complement strand
AAGAATTGAATTCATGCATATTAAAACTTACATAAGCCTGCCTTACAAGCAGGATGTCGGCGGTTCGAATCCGTCATTCCCCACTAAAAGCTTCACAGAAATGTGAGGCTTTTTTGTTGTATTATAATCCCAATTTCTCCTCAACCATTTCACACACCTTATTGTGATCATATTTTGTTGCTTCTTCTTTCAAAGCTTGTGAGGGAAATTCAGTTGGGAATTCAATAAAATGATTCATTTTTTTTGCTAAACTATTGGAATCAAGCGGAGTGAAAAGCAATCCAAATTTTCCAAAATCCAAAATCTCGATACTTCCACCTGAATTACTAGCTAGTACTGGCGTGCCACAAGCCATTGACTCTATGGTAACCATCCCAAATGTTTCTGCTTTTGAAGCCATTACAAATGCATCAATTGCGTTGAAAAAGGGTTTAATATCTTTCATAAATGGACGAATAAAAACGCGGTCTGACAATTGATTATTCTCAATTGTTAAATTCATCAAATCCGAATAATTATTTCCTTCCCCTATTGTTGGTTCTCCTAATAGACAGATGCAAACATTTGGATTATTTATTTTACTCAAAGCTTCTAATAACAAAACTTGTCCTTTATCGGGATCAAATCGTCCGATTAACCCAAAAATAATTTTATCCTTGGGAAACTTTAATACATCACGAGCTTCATCACGAGATAGTTCATTCTCGAAAACCCTTAAATCCAAACCGGAAGGAATAATACAAATTTTCTTTTTATTGAAATTCGTCATCGTTTCAACCTGTTTAGCTAGCCAATTTAAAGGCGAGGACCACAAGTCAAAATATGAAAAACGAATGGTGTGCAGCAAATTCGTTTTCTTTACACCAAACTGCATTTCATTAAAATAGGACAAATGAATTTTGCGTTTTGACTTTCTCTTTGCACTAACAGCAATACTCATATCTCGCGTATCACGGACAATCAAGTGAGTAATTTGATGTTCATCCAGTTTATATGCTAAAGCTTTACCAGCCTTAAAATCATAGTATTTTTTATGATTTCCAATTTGAATGATTGCAATTTCAGCTTCTAAGCATGCCTTGTATATGGGTGATTCTAACTTGCAAAAAACGTAAACTTGATGCCCACGCTCTTTCATCCATAAAGCATTTTTCATTTGGTTCATTTCCAATCCTCCCCAACTGATTGAAGAGCATAAATATCCTAAAACGTTTGTCATCTTTACGAAAGTATTAAGAAATATGGATATTTTGCTTTGTCGAACAATCTTTAAATACTTGAAATAAATAAGACGGCGCGACTCACATCCTATTTTAAATGAAAATATTGATTTAAATCATTCAGAAGACTAGCATAAGTCACCGTTTGTTGGAGGTATAGAAAATAATTTTATGACTTCTAAATGAACCAAATGAAAAAACCTAAAAACAGAATGTACAAAAATCCTATCATGGAGATTTTGTCAAAGAGTGGACCAATCATGATGTCTATCTACCATTTGCTTTTGATTAGTATAACATTTACTTATGGTTATAGCCTAAATCACGACGTTCATTCTAACCAATTCATACTTCTATTTTTTGCTGCAGGATTCTTTTCTTGGAGTTTTGGCGAATACATGTTGCACCGATTTTTGTTTCATATCAACGGTAAAAGTCCTTTTGTCAAGGCATTTCACTATGCCATGCATGGTTACCATCATAAATTCCCTAATGATGTGAATCGTCTGTTTATGCCTCCAGTGCCGGCTACACTCTTCCTTATGGCATTTTTCGGAATCTTTTATTTAATCATGGGGGATTATGCGTTTTATTTTTTACCTGGATTTGAACTTGGCTATTGGATTTATTCATTAGTTCATTATGCTATTCATCATAAGGACTTATCAAAATATTTCAAGAATTTAAGGAAGCACCATATTTTACATCATTACAAATCACCTGAAAAAGCATATGGGGTTTCTACAAAAGCATGGGATCGCATATTTAAATCCATGCCTTAAGTCTAGATGACTTTTTAGTGAACAATAAATTCGTGCTTTTTAATGGCAGATTATGCGCTATGCTATCAACAATTTTAATTTTCTCTTTGAAAATCTTTCTAAAAAACTTTCATTTTAACTGGATTTATATTCAGAATATCTATCTATATCTAAGCCAATAAAGAAATAAGAACGTCCCGACTTAATTAGGGAATCTCGCTGATAATGAAATTTTCAATTGATTCCCACCATGAAATTCGCAGAAATAGGAATTTATTTTCTATTTGTCATGCAACCTTCTTTTTCTCATTGAAGTCTATGAGTTATAATAAAATTTTAAAATGAAAAGTCTAATTCTACTATTTACTTTTGTTTCACCGTTTTCCTTCGGTCAAAGCACACCAACTTTTAATTACATTACTGAAGCGCAATACCATTATTTAAAAACACATGATGGGTTAACAGGTAATGAGGTGGTTTTATCAGCTGGAATGGTAAATCCAAATGATTATAAAGGTGACGTTTATGTTTCCAGTTTCAATGTTGAAAAAGCTACAGGCTGTTCAGGTTATTTTGCGCCTCCAGGACCTTCGGGGCCTTCAACTTCACTTGATGATGGTTGGGCTTTAGCTAGTCCTTTTAACTTACCGTTCCAGTTTTGTTTTTATGGGACCAATTATAATCAGGTGTGGATGAATAATAATGGGAATATTAGTTTTAATAATGGTATTTCATCGTTTAGTTCTTTAGCTTTTCCTTCTGTTGGAAATAACATGATTGCTGCTTTTTGGGCAGACTTTTACCTAACAAATGGCGGGACCATGCATGCAACAATTACGCCAACTGCAGCAATTTTCAATTGGGTCAACATGGGCTATTTCAACAATCAAAATGATAAAGTTAATACGTGCCAAATTGTAATTACCAACGGGTTGGATCCATTAGTTATAGAAGGAAACACTGCTATCCACTTTGCCGATATGCAGTGGACTACAGGAAGTGCTTCAAGTGGAATAGGTGGATTTATGGGGATTCCCGCGACTGTTGGAGCTAATGCAGGAAATGGGGTGGATTTTCTTCAGATTGGTCGATTTGATCATGCCGGGATTGATTACGACGGGCCGGTTGGAAATAATGATGGTGTATCTTGGTTGGATAATAAATCCTTCTATTTTGATTTTTGTACTACAGGTAACATTGCGCC
Source organism: Crocinitomicaceae bacterium (assembly GCA_044338805.1). Lineage (GTDB taxonomy): Bacteria > Bacteroidota > Bacteroidia > Flavobacteriales_D > Crocinitomicaceae > M0103. The sequence continues at coordinate 3,457 of JBIIWQ010000118.1, read as the reverse complement.
GATTGCATTACAAACAGCTTACTGCGACACGATTCAAGTGTGTAATACAGGTAATTATCAAATTGTTTTTCCTTTTACTTCGCCAGAAAACAATCAGTTAACACACGTCTACGTTGATTCCACAAATTTATTGAATTATACCACGCAGGACTCAATCGTTTCTGCAAATGGCTCCATTACAGTCAATATAAACGGTGCATTAGAAACCCTTGGTGTTCATACCTTAACTATTAGTGCGGTTGATAATTTTAGCACACCAGATACTACAACTATTACATATTTTATAGAGATTGTTGATGGATCAGGCTATTTTACTCCAACACCAGTTATTTCTTTTAATCCTGGTTGTTCTCCAGTTGATTTTACTGTTTCGGGTACCTGGGATGCATATTCATGGCAAGAAACAGGAGGAGGTACAAGTACAAATAACACGAATAATGTTTACACTATCGACAATGCTCATAATGGTTTGTTATCACTCACTTTAACATCAAATGGTTGTTCGTATACTATAGATACTTTTGTTGTAGTAAATCCACAACCTGTATTTAATTTCGCAGGTAGTTTTGATTATTGTTCGAATGAATTTTTCACCGAATTGGCATTGTCTGATTCAAGTTTATTATCAAGTGTGAATTGGGCTAATGCCACTGCTCCGAACATTCCTATTTCTTCTAATTTCTCAATAAACCTGGTGAATGGTCAATATGTAGTAACAATTTTCGATAATACTGGTGCATGTTCAAACGATACAACAATAACGATTTCGATGATTCCTTCTCCTAGTATTTTTATCGACACTTTTGCATGTGATTTCAGTTTTCAAGTTGGGGGCACTTTCTCTGCAGGTGGAGGTATTTGGTCAACGTTAGATCCTGAAATCAGTTTCAATGACCCAACTTTAGTGAATCCTATTATTTCTAGTTCCGCAGTAGGTATTTATCAAATTTCTTTTACAGATAACATTTGTAATGAATCAATTGAACGATCAATAGAGTTTATTCCATATCCAACAATCTTTTCGGATACATTAATTTGTTCTAATACCTTAAATATTGTCAATGTGAGTGCTTATGGAAATTCGGTTACCTGGTCGTCATCAGATCCTCTTAATGTTAATTTTCTACCTGACGATGCAACAATGTTGGCTACCGTAGTATTTGATCAGCCAGGCACATATAACTTAGTGATGACTGATAAAAAATGTTTGAATCCAGTGAATGTGAATGTTACCATTGGAATACTCCCTGTGATACTACAAGATACATTTGCGTGTAATAATCAATTTAATATCCTTGGCACTGTTTCGAATAGTGGAGGTCTTTGGAGTTCGTCAGACGCTGAAATATCTTTCAATAATCCTACGTTTCAAAATCCAATTGTACAAACAACTTCACCAGGAGTCTATAGCCTTTCATTTACAGATAATACGTGTAATTTAACAGAATCAGTTATTATCGATTTTATTGCAAATCCAATTGTTTCAACTATTGACACTTTAATGTGCAGTGGAGATGTCGTTACGCTTGTGGGATCTGGTGGACCACAGAATGATTCCTATATTTGGAGTGAAGGTACGGTTGGACCAATTCTTTCTGTTTCAATCGACGGAGAGTATATCATTGTTGCAAGCAATGAATGTGGATTTGATACAGATACTGCAAATGTTGTCACTTTTTCATGTGATGTAAATGTACCGAATGTCCTTATAATGTCTTCAAACGCTGGTAATGACGCTTTATTTATTGAATTTACAGGTGTTCAAACTTTTGATTTAAGTATTGTCAATAGATGGGGAAATATAGTGTTTCAAACCACAGATCCAAACGTTGTGTGGGATGGTACCCAAAACGGTGAGGTATTGAGCGAAGGTATCTATTCTTATGTTTTGAATATAACTTTAGTCAATGATCAAGAGCTGATTAAACAAGGATTTATTCATTTGTACCATTAATTTAATCGCAAATATTTTAAACAGTATGTCTGTGATATCCAAAAGTTGAAAAAATAACAAATTGAATTTATCCTTGATATTTATTTCAGTGATTCTGACAATTTTAATGATTCCCCTCTCAGAAATCTTCACAGAAATGAGATGCTTTCTTCTTTAAATACCTTCAAGAAAGAAAATATTTTCATTATTAATTCAAAGAATTATTTAAAAAACTTAATTCTCTCGTTTAAAATCTTTCAGCGTCCAACGAACTAATAAGAAAGCTGCAAGCGCCAAAACTGATGCAACAAGGAAAGGTGAACCATAACTCCATTCTGCTTCAGGATATGTTTTGCGTGCAGTATAGAAAATCCACATGAACAATTGTGGGCCAATTATTTCGCCTAAACTCATCATACTCGTAAAAACTCCTTGTAATTCGCCCTGTTCATTGTTGGCAGTTCCTTTCGAAACTATTGTTCTTATTGCTGGATCAACAATTCCAGAAAAAGCATAGGGCAAAACAATTAAATACATCATCCAACCCATATCACCAGGAATAAATGAAATCCCAACCAACATAAAAAACAAGACTCCAAGTCCCAACATTGCAGCACCTTTTTCGCCCAATTTATTCACCAATTTACCAGATAAAGCGCCTTGAACAATTCCAAAGCAAATTCCAACTACAGCCAAAGATATTCCAACATTTTTAGCTGTCCATCCGAATTTTGTCATGGTATAATAATTCCATGAAGAATGAATAGACATGGTGGTAAGAATAACCAAAAAACTGACAACAAAAAGATACTTTAATTTTTTAAATCGATTCATTTGAAGAATTGCTCCTAATGGATTTGCGCGCACCCACTCAAATTTTCGACGTTGCTCAAGCGGCAATGATTCTTTTAAAACAACCAAGCCATAAGTGAAATTAATCAATGAAAAAATTGCTGCAACTAAAAAAGGTGCTCGTGGTCCAAAATCCACTAATAAACCACCAATTGCAGGTCCTACAATAAAACCAATTCCAAAAGCAGCTCCTATCATTCCAAAATTTTGGGCTCTTTTTTCAGGAGAAGAAATATCTGCAATATAAGCTGCCGCTGTAGTATAACTTGCTCCAAAAATTCCAGATATTGCTCTTCCTAATACCAACCAAAATAAATCAGGAGCATAAAACATTACTAAATAATCCAAGCCCATTCCGAGAACAGAAATCAATAATATTGGCCTTCGACCAAAACGATCACTTAAATTTCCAACAAGTGGTGAAAATAAAAATTGCATCAGAGCATAAGAGCCCATTACGACCCCATAATATTTTGATGATTCTGTGATTGACACATGTGCCGTTTCTGATACTAAAGTCGGAAAAGATGGAATAATAATACCTAAGCCTATTGAATCAAGGCAAATGGTAATAAGAATAAAAATTAATGCTGATTTTGAAGGATCATGACCAAAACCTGGGGACGAATTGAAAAATAATTTAGATTTTTGCAGAAAAAAGATCTTGGAATC
>JBIIWQ010000117.1:0-6650 GCA_044338805.1 Crocinitomicaceae bacterium | reverse complement strand
AACGGAAGGTAAATTGATTTCAACTGAATCCTATAAAGACATTATTTCAACCATCTCATTTCCATTTCTTAAACAAGGGAATTATATTATAAAAATTCAAGAAAATGATAAAATTGAAAATATTCATTTCATCATTTTTTAACTGATTGTCTTTGTTTCCGCCTTGAAGTGAATAAAAATACATGACCTTAATCATATTTTCAATTGCCATTAATCATATTCCATAAAAAGCAATATTAGTTCCTTTGTTAGGATATTTCGTCGCCTTTTTTTCATGCGGCACTTAAAAATTAACAAAGAAGCAGATGGAAATAATTGCAGCCTCAACAGAACAATTACTTGCTGATTTCGAATCAAAAATCAATGCAGAGATAAAAATAGAGCCACGTGATTGGATGCCGGAAGAATACCGTCAAAACTTAATACGTCAAATGTCTCAGCATGCAAATTCAGAAGTAATTGGCATGCAACCTGAAGGGAATTGGATCACAAGAGCACCATCGTTAAGAAGCAAGAAAATATTATTAGCTAAAATTCAAGATGAAGGCGGTCATGGTTTGTATTTATACAGTGCCACAGAAACTTTAGGTGTTAGCCGTGAAGAACTAATTCAAGCACTCCATGAAGGGAAAGCTAAGTATGCATCTGTTTTTAATTATCCTGCATTAAATTGGGCTGATATGGGGGTAAATGGTTGGTTGGTTGACGGAGCAGCAATAACCAATCAGGTTTCATTGCAACGAACTTCTTATGGACCGTATTCTCGAGCAATGGTAAAAATTTGTAAGGAAGAATCTTTTCACCAACGACAAGGTTATGAAATAATGTGGCGCATGATGGAAGGAACAAAAGATCAGCAACAAATGGCGCAAGATGCATTGAATAGATGGTGGTGGCCAGCCTTGATGATGTTTGGACCGCATGATTCTGACTCGCCTAATTCAACGCTAGCGATGAAATGGAAGATAAAACGAGAATCAAATGACCAGTTACGTGAAAAGTTTATTAATAAAACAATTCCACAAGCTGAATTGATTGGATTAAAAATTCCTGATGAACATTTACAATTATTGGATAATGAGACTTACAAACATGGTGATATTAATTGGGAGGAGTTTTGGTCAGTTATAAAAGGTAATGGACCGTGCAATCAACAACGACTTGAACATCATATTCGAGCGCATCAAGAGGGTGCGTGGGTTAGAGAAACAGCTATTGAATCAGCTCAAAAAAATAAAATATAACCATGAACAAAATTGACTTGAAAGAATCAATAATTGAATCTAAAAAACAATTAATTTCTGAATTAAAAGAAAAAATAGCATCTAGTTTGACTATGGTAGATATAGATGAGTCAGATACTATAGACCCAGAAGATTTATCCCACCAATCAGAATCATTAGAATTAAAAAATCTCTTTGAACAAAAGCTAAAGAGAACAGAAATTGAGTTGGATTCTTTAATCCATATGGACTTTTCAGAAAAGAACGAAGCAGATAAAGGTGCATTGGTATCAACAGAAAGTTTTCATTTTTTGATTGGTTATGCGACCATGCCTTTTGAATTTGATGGAAAAAGAATAATTGGAATATCAGTCGATTCTCCAATTTACCCTCATATTAAAGGCAAAATTGTTGGAGATAATTTTTCCTATTCAGAAAATAAATATAAAATATTAAAAATTCAATAAGAAAATATCATGGAAGCAAAAGAAAATCAAGGAGAATTATGGGAGGTATTTCTTCAAACGAAACCAGGTCAAGCTTTTAAACATGTTGGAAGTGTTCATGCTTTTGATAAAAATTTAGCCATTGAAAATGCCCGCGATGTTTATACGCGCAGAGGCGAAGGTACTGCTTTATGGGTTGTGCCTAGTAAAGAAATCGTTGCTGTAACAGCGAATGAAGCAGAATATTTCTTTGAAGCGGCCGACGAAAAAATTTATCGACATCCAACATTTTATTCAATGCCAGAAGGTGTGAAAAACATGTAATTAAAAAGGTATGGAAACACAAAAAAAATACTATTTACAAATAGCAGATAATGCGTTAATTTTAAGTCATAGATTAAGTGAATACTCAAGTCACGGACCTTTTTTAGAAGAAGATTTAGCCAATACAAACGTTGCACTCGATTTAATTGGAATTGCAGAATCAATTCTAGAAGAAACGGCTAAGATGGACGGAAAAGGTTTAACGGGTGATGATTTAGCATATAGAAGAGGGGAACATGAATTTTACAACTGCCTTTTGGTTGAGCAACCTAATACTGATTTTGCCTTCATTATGGTTCGTCAATTTTTAACAGATGCCTTTCATTTCTACTTCTATTCTGAATTAACAAAAAGCAAAGACAAATTTCTATCGGCGATTGCATTTAAATCATTAAAAGAAATCACCTATCATTTGAGAAGAAGCTCTGAATGGTTAATTCGTTTAGGTGACGGGACAAAATTGGCAAATGACAAAACCCAACATGCAGTTGATACATTATGGAAATATTCGAATGAATTTTTCATGGAAAATGAAGTTGATCTTCAAATGCTCGAAACAGGAAAAGGTGCTAATTTAAAGGAAGTAAAAAGTCAATGGATGCAAAAAGTGAATGAAATATTTTTCTTAGCTCATTTAAAAATACCAAAAAATGATTTTCAAATGAATGGAGGAAAAGTAGGGAATCATACAGAATATATGGGTTACATTTTAGCAGAAATGCAATTTTTACCTAGTAAATATCCTGATGCTAAATGGTAATTATTTACCAGCTAAATGAATCAATTTTTCTTGATCTAAAATTTCAAGTTTGCGCGTATGAATTTCAATTATTCCCTCATCCTTGAAATCTTTCAAAAGTCGAATTAATGTTTCTGTTGCGGTTCCAACAAAATTAGCCATGTCTTCGCGTGTCAAATTTATTTGTTCGTCTCCATAAATATCTCCCAAAATCAACAAAGCAAACGCTAGTCTTTCTCTAACCGATTTCTGAGCCATGTTTGTAATGAAAACTGCTCTATCTCCTAATTCTTTTGAAAGTTCTTTCATGATACCATTCCTCAAAGTTGGATTCGTATCAATCATATTCAAAAAATCATCCTTTGCGATGTAACAGATATTACATTCTTCAAGCGTTAATGCAGAAACTTTGTATGCTTCACCACTAAACATTGCACGAAAACCGATTATTTCACCTTCTTTGGCTATATGAATAATTTGCTCCTTACCCTCATCCCCTCGAGTAAAAACTTTCACTTTACCTTGGTTCAAGCAATAAACACCTCGAGGAAAACTGCCTTCAACAAAAATCGCTTGACCTTTTTTGAAATAGGCACATGTCTTTTGTTCATTCGTTAATTCAACATCATGATCACAAAAACTTCCAAAATGAGAGTCTTTTCTTGCACCGCAAGTCGCACAGGAAACGTGTTTGTGTGATTTGTCTAACATCGATCTTCTATTTAATATTTAAGCTTCGTAAAGCTAAAATTAATCTAATAAATTGAAAGGTGATTAAAATCATTTTTTTTAATGTCAACTAGCTCTAACTTTGACCCTCATCTTTTTAGTGAATGGATAAAAATATAATTGAAAAGTATAACGTAGCAGGACCTAGATACACTTCCTACCCTACTGTTCCGTTTTGGAAAAATGATCAACTCACTCAAAAAGAGTGGTTAAAAACTATTCAGAAAAACTTTAATTTTTTTAAGTCTGAGGAAACTAGTATTTATATTCATCTACCTTATTGTGAAAGTCTGTGCACATTTTGTGGCTGCCACAAAAGAATCACAAAAAATCATTCAGTTGAAAAACCATATATTGATGCATTAATTAAGGAATGGAAGCTATATATAGATAATTTACCATTTAGTCCAATTATTCGAGAAATGCATTTTGGCGGAGGTACTCCAACATTTTTCAAGGCTGATGAATTAATCAGATTGGTTAGCACCATTTTTAATGCGAATCAAATAAATTCAGATTTTGTTGAATTGAGTTTTGAAGCTCACCCAAACAATACAACAAATGATCATTTAACTAAATTATTCCATTTTGGATTTCGTAGATTAAGCCTTGGAATTCAAGACTATAGCCCTGTAGTTCAAAAAGCGATACACAGAATTCAATCATTTGAACAAGTGAAAAAGGTGCATGAAAGCGCAAAAAAAATAGGCTATAAGTCTATTAGCCATGATTTAGTTTTCGGATTACCCAAACAAACTTTAAATGATATTATCGATACAGTAACCAAAACAATAGAATTAAACCCAGATCGCATTTCACTTTACAGTTACGCCCATGTGCCTTGGATTAAAGGAACAGGTCAACGTGGTTATGATGAATCTGATCTTCCTAAAAGTGAAGAAAAAAGAGCACTTTACGAAACAGCGAAAGAAATGTTAGAATCGAATGGTTATATGGAAATTGGCATGGACCATTTCGCATTAGCACATGATGATTTAGCGATTGCTTTTCATGCTAAAAATTTACATCGCAACTTTATGGGTTACACAACTCAAAAGACTAACTTAATGATTGGACTAGGGATGTCTTCAATTTCAGATAGTTGGTTTGGTTTTGCGCAAAATGAGAAATCAATTGAAGAGTATATCATTAAAATTGAAAAAGGTGAAATACCAATTTTCAAAGGACATGTGCTTTCAGATTTAGACGTTGAAATTCGGTCTTATATATTAGACTTAATGTGTCATTTTAAAATGACGTTTAATCAAAATTCAATTTATAAGAACATTCATGAAAAAATTAAAAATCAACTTCAGGAAATGGTCGACGATGGTTTAGTAACAATAGAAAATAATACGGTTTCTGTCACTACTTTAGGTATTCCCTTTGTCAGAAATTGCTGTATGATTTTCGATCAAGATTTAGAACCAAATCAGAAGTTAGAACGCATGTTTTCTCAAACAATATGAATGTATTAAGTTGTTACCATTGTGGTGATGAAGTCATAGGTAAAGGTTATTATATTGAAGAAAAAGCATTTTGTTGTAATGGTTGTAAAACTGTTTATCAATTATTAAAAGATAATAATCTTGGCGCTTTTTATAGTCTTGAAGCAAATGCAGGTGTTAAACCAAATGTGAGTTCAATCCATAAATTCGCTTTTTTAGAAGTTGAATCTATTCGAGATAAATTTATAGATTTTGAAGATGATCAAACTGCCAGAACTACACTTTTCTTACCTCAAATTCATTGTTCGTCCTGTATTTATTTGTTAGAAAATCTAACTAAGATTGAAACAAATATCCTTTCATGCCAAGTGAATTTCACAAAACGTGAAGCAATAATTATCTTTAAAAAAGAAGAATTTACCTTGAGTCAATTAGCTGTACTTTTAGACAAAATTGGTTACGCTCCTAACTTTGGAAATCGTTCTGAAACAGAAAAGAAATTTGATAGAACATATTTATATAAACTTGGTGTTGCTGGATTTGCATTTGGTAGCATCATGTTATGGAGTTTTCCTGAATATTTAGGTTTGGGAACTGATAATCCTGAATTCAGAAATTTCACATCCTATTTGTCTTTTGCGATTTCTATTCCGGTAGTTTTATATTCTGCAAATGATTATTTCATTTCTGCATACAAAGCCTTACGTTTTAAAAGTTTAAACCTTGATGTACCAATTACAATTGGAATAATTGCTTTATATCTCCAAAGCTCTTACAGCATATTTGCTGGAAATGGACCTGGTTATATGGATTCATTTGCAGGGTTTATTTTTTTCCTTTTAATAGGAAAATGGTTTCAAAACAAAACATATAAAACCCTATCCTTTGAACGGGACTATACATCCTATTTCCCAGTAGCTGTTACTCGTATTGCAGAAAAAAATGAAGAAATAACAGAAATTGAAAATCTTAAAATAAATGACAAAATACTCGTTAGAAATGAAGAAGTAATTCCATGTGATAGTATTCTTATATCAGATAGTGCAAAAATAGATTACAGCTTTGTAACAGGTGAATCTATCCCAATTAATAAATACAAAGGTGATTTTATTTATGCTGGAGGAAAATTAATTGGACAAAGAATCGAACTAAAAGTTGAAAAAGAAAGCAGCCGTAGTCATTTAACGCAATTGTGGAATGATGTTAAAACAGACAAAAAAAATCCAACAAGTTTTCTATATCAAGATAAACTTTCCGCTTATTTTCTAACTATAATTCTTTTAATTGCGTTAGGCTCTGGTATAGCTTGGTCATTTATTGATCCAACACGTATTACTCAAATTATTGTTTCTATATTGATTGTCGCTTGTCCATGCGCATTGGCACTTTCTGCCCCATTCACCTTTGGAAATGTGATGCGATTACTTGGAAGAAAAGGATTGTATTTAAAAAATACACGCGTAATTGAACGCATTAACACTATCACTGATATCGTTTTTGACAAAACTGGAACATTAACCAAGGGATCTTCTCATCATGTGGAATATATTGGAGATGAACTTAACCAAGATCAACTCGAAGCGTTGTATTCTTTATCAAACTCTTCAACCCATCCTCTTTCAAGATCAATTGTGCAGTTTTTACGTGCGCAAAATATCTCATCAAATGAAGAAATCCAAGGTTTTGAAGAGGTTTCTGGAAAGGGTATTTCAGGCACAATTAATTCTTTGAATATCAAAAT
>JBIIWQ010000116.1:0-6657 GCA_044338805.1 Crocinitomicaceae bacterium | reverse complement strand
TACCTGTTCTGCCAACTCTGTGAATAAAATTCTCAAAATCATCCGGTGCATCAAAATTGATAACATGCGTCACTTTTGAAATATCCATTCCTCTCGAAATAATATCAGTTGCAATCAAAATTGTTGTTTCTCCGCTGTGAAATTTATTTACAGCGTTGAACCTGAAATTTTGTGATTTATTCGAATGAATTACACCTAATCTATCTTCAAACTTTTGCGACAATCTCTCATAAACAACATCAGCATACGATTTACTAGAAACGAAAACTAATACTTTTTCCATTTCCTTAGTAGTCGAAAGTAACTGTTCAAGGAGATTTAATTTCGTGTTAAAATTAGGAACTTTATATCCAGTTAAAAGGATGTTTTCTAATGGCGTTCCAGCTGGAGCTGCTTCAATTTTCACTGGTGAGATAAAGTAATCTTCAAGCAATACCTCAACTTCTTCATTCATTGTTGCTGAAAACAACATACTTTGTTTCTTCTCAGGTAAAAGTTCTAAAACATTTTTCAATTGGTGTCTAAATCCAAGATTAAACATTTCGTCAACTTCATCAACTACCAACTTTTTAATCCCTTTCAGAATTAAATCACCTCTCAACACCAAATCCAATAACCTACCTGGCGTTGCAACTAAAACATCCAAGCCTAAACTAACTTGTTCTGCTTGTGTTCTAATATTCACTCCACCGTAAACCCCCACAACTGTTAAAGTCATATGAGTGGTAAGTTTCTCCACAGTTTCAACAACTTGAGCAACCAATTCCCTTGTTGGAACAATAATCAATATTTGAGGAAGTCTGTCTTTTGAGAAATTCCATTGTCTCAAGCATGGTAATAAAAAAGCCAATGTTTTACCCGTTCCGGTCTGAGCAATGCCCAACATATCTTTGCCAGACATGATCACCGGAAATGCTTTCACTTGTATCGTAGTAGGATGGATATATCCCAACTCATCTAATGCATTAAATAATTGCTTATTGAGATTTAAATCCTTAAAAGTTATTTCGTCCATTCTTGTTTATTTGGGATTCAGGATTTGCTATTAATAATTAAGCAAATCATTTATAGCGTTTTTCAAACGTTCTTTTGGTAAAAATTGATTTTCTAATGTTTCTGCAAAAGGAATTGGCGTATCTAATGAAGCAACTCTTTTCACAGGAGCATCTAAATTATTAAAACAATTCTCATTGATTAATGCAACCAACTCTCCTCCTATTCCACCTGTCATACAGTCCTCATGCAAAACAATTACTTTTCCTGTTTTATTCACTGCGTTATATACCGCATTCGTATCTAAAGGTAAAAGTGTTCTTAAATCAACTATTTCAGCAGTAATATTTGGTAACATTTCAATTGCTTCTGTTGCCCAATGAACTCCCATTCCATAGGTGATAATTGTCAAGTCCGTACCTTGGGTAACAGTTCTTGCCTTACCAATTTCAACAGTATAATAGTCATTCGGAATTTCTTCCTTCAAACTTCTATATAAATTTTTATGTTCAAATATCATTACTGGATTTGGATCTTCAATCGCAGCGTTCATTAATCCTTTCGCATCATATGGCGTAGATGGATACACAACTTTCAATCCTGGTGTATGTGTAAACCATGCTTCATTACTTTGAGAATGAAAAGGTCCTGCAGCGGAACCTGCTCCAGTTGGCATTCTTACAACAACATCTGCATTTTGTGCCCAACGCCAGTGCATTTTAGCTAAATTATTGATAATCTGATTAAAACCACATGTTACAAAATCTGCGAATTGCATTTCAACAATAGCTTTCATTCCTGAAATGGACAAGCCTAAACCTGCACCAACGATTGCAGATTCACAAATTGGTGTATTTCGAACACGATCCTTACCAAATTGATCAACAAAACCCTCTGTCACTTTAAATGCGCCGCCATATTCTGCAATGTCCTGCCCCATAATCACTAATTCTGGGTATTTCTCCATTGATTGACGCAAACCATCTTGAATGGCATCAATAAAACGTTTTTCAGTTTTGTCACCTTTTCCTTCAATTACAATTTGCTCAAAAGGTGCGTAAACATCTTCTATTTCTTCTTCAATTGAGGTATTTATTGGACTTTCTGCTTGGGCGATATCAAATCCTGCTTGAATATCCTCTTTAATATCTTTACGAATTTTTTCAATTTCCTCGTCATTTAGAACTCCCAATTCCTTCAAATACAATTCGAAATTCATAATAGGATCTTGTTTAGACCACTCGTCTTGTAATCCTTCTGGATAATACTTTGTGCCAGAAGCTTCTTCATGACCACGCATTCTAAAGGTCATCAATTCCAATAAATATGGTTTTGGATTTTCTCTAATGTCTTCGTTTATTTTTCTGACTGCACGAATAACATCCAAGATATTGTTTCCATTCACTTGGACAGCTTCCATGCCGTATCCAATTCCTTTATCGATAAATTGTTTACATCGAAATTGTTCAGCAGAAGGAGTTGATAAACCCCAACAATTATTCTCTATTGCAAAAATCACTGGTAAATCCCAAACTGATGCAACATTTAATGATTCATGAAAATCTCCTTCAGAGGCACCACCATCACCTGTAAAAACAATCGTTGACTTCTTTTCTTTACGCAACTTAGCAGCTAATGCAATTCCATCTGCAATTCCTAATTGAGGTCCTAGATGCGAAATCATTCCGACTAGCTTATATTCTTGTGTTCCAAAATGGAAAGAACGATCTCTCCCTTTTGTGAAACCAGATATTTTCCCCTGAAACTGAGAGAATAATCTATTCATAGGAATTCCACGTGTTGTAAAAACCCCTAAATTTCTGTGCATTGGCAAAATATACTCATCGTCATTCATTGCATAAGCACAACCAACAGATATTCCTTCTTGACCCCAACCAGAAAACCATTTTGTGATTTTCCCTTGACGCAACAAAATGAGCATTTTTTCTTCAATTAAACGAGGTTTAATCAACGTTTTATATATAACCAGCAATTCCTGATCATCAAATCCTTCACGGTTAAATTCAATATGTCTTTGTTCTAAAACTTCCATCGTTCTATTTCTTGAAATTGAGAATGCAAAATTAACCCAATTTGTTGCAGGAAACCGTAATTTCTTTTAATTATTTCCTTAAAACAAAAAAGGTTGACCCGAAGATCAACCTTTTCAAAACTTATTATTAAGATTAAACCAAACCTTGGTCAATCATTGAATCAGCAACTTTAATGAAACCAGCAATATTTGCACCTTTCACATAGTCAGTATATCCTTCTGAATCTGTACCATATTTCACGCATGCATCGTGGATAGAAACCATAATACCGTGTAAACGCTCATCCACTTCTTCTGCTGTCCAGCTAAGACGTAATGAGTTTTGTGACATTTCCAATCCAGATGTTGCAACACCACCAGCATTAGATGCCTTTCCTGGTGAGAACAATACTTTAGCAGCATGGAAAACAGAAATTGCTTCTGGTGTAGAAGGCATATTTGCACCTTCAGCGATACATTTACATCCGTTTGCAACTAATACTTTAGCTTCATCTCCGTTCAACTCATTTTGAGTCGCACATGGTAAAGCGATATCAACTTTAACATCCCAAGGACGTTTTCCAGCAACAAATTTCGCAGTTGGATATTTAGTAGCATATTCTGAAATACGACCTCTTTTTTCGTTTTTCAACTCCATAATGAAAGCCAATTTCCCAGCATCAATTCCATCAGCATCATAGATATACCCTTCAGAATCTGAACAAGTAACAACTTTAGCTCCTAATTGAGTAGCTTTTTCAATAGCATATTGAGCAACGTTTCCAGAACCAGAAACAGCAACAACTTTACCTTGAAAAGAATCACCTTTAACAGCTAACATTTCTTTAGCGAAATAAACAGTACCATAACCAGTAGCTTCTGGACGAATTAATGAACCACCCCAGTTTCTTCCTTTTCCAGTAAGAATACCTGTAAATTCATTTCTAATTCTCTTATATTGTCCGAACATGTATCCAATTTCACGACCACCAACACCGATATCTCCAGCAGGAACATCTGTATTAGGACCAATATGACGACAAAGTTCAGTCATGAATGATTGACAAAATTTCATTACTTCATTATCTGACTTTCCTTTTGGATCAAAATCAGAACCTCCTTTTCCTCCGCCCATTGGCAAAGTAGTAAGAGAGTTTTTGAATACTTGTTCAAATCCTAAAAATTTAAGAATCGATAAATTCACTGATGGATGAAAACGTAAACCACCTTTGTATGGACCGATTGCAGAATTAAATTCAACACGGTATCCACGATTCACTTGAATCTCTCCTTTATCATCTAACCAAGGAACGCGGAATAATATTGTTCTTTCCGGCTCAACAATACGATCCAAAATTTTGGCTGCTTTGTATTTTGGAGTCTCTTCAACTAATGGAATAACAGCTTCTGCTACTTCCAACACTGCTTGAAGGAATTCAGTTTCGTGACCATTTGTAGCTTTCACTTTTGCCATGAAAGCATCAATCTGTGCTTGATATTTATTTGACATTTTCTAAATTTTTTAAAATCAACACGGCAAATGTAAATATTTTTTAAAGGAATCATTCGCAAAACGAATAATAAAGTTTAATTCATTCAAACTATAGATCTATTCATTCAAATGGGCGAAATATTCAAGAACACAAGAAAAAGATAAAATAGTTTCATGAATTAAAGCAACTATATTTAACTTTGATCGTCTGATAAATTAATAATTACAACATTTTAAAATGAAAAAACGAATACATTTATTACTTGTACTATTTTCTATTTTAACATTAAATGGGTTTTCACAGAGCTATGAGGTGATTTATTCTTCATGTAGCCAAGAAGTTAAATCCAAAATCGATCAAAACAAGGTTGCTGGAATTGAAATATTAACAGGAATTTGGAGTCACCAAACAATTGGATTATCTGGTTTAAACTCAACTCAAAAAAACGAATTAACATCAATCCTTTCAAAGAGAAAAGAGATTCAAACTATAAAAATAAATATTGAGAATAATTTGATGAATATTGTTTCAACTCCAAAAATTACGAAAGAAGTATTGAAAGACGTTTTAGACCAATTCAATCTAATCATAACAGGATATACTGTAAATTATGAATTATTTATTGACAAAAACTAAATTGTAGATCTCATGCTTAAAAAAATCTTATTTATAATTTTATTGTTTTTATCATTAAAATCTAACGCCCAAGGTGCAACGTGTAATCAAGCAAATTGCTCAATTGGTGGCACATACAATAATCTTACAAGTACAGCCAGTTTAGGTTCTTATTCTTGCTTAGGCTCTACTCCCAATGCGAACTGGCTAGCCATTGGTATTGCAAATAATGGCAGTGTGCATTTAGTTCTGACACAAGTAACAAACGGTGGGACTCCAATTGATGTTGACTTTGCGCTGTACGGTCCATATACAAGTGTGGCAGCTGGATGTCCAATTGGTCCTACAACACCAACTGTGGATTGTTCATATTCTGGTTCAGCTACAGAATACATTGATATTACGAATGCTATTGTAGGTCAAGTTTATATTTTATTGGTTACAAATTTCAATGGACAAGCAGGTACAATCAGCATCCAACCGAACGCTACCCAGCCTTCAACTGGATCAATTGACTGTTCTATAAACATTGGTGCCACCGCTACTCAAACCCCTTCAACGTGCGGTCAACCAAATGGTACAGCTACTGTTACACCAAATGGAGGATTTGCTCCTTACACTTATTCTTGGAGCGCTCCAGGTAATCCATCAACTCAAACAATAACAGGATTAACTCCTGGAACTTATACTGTAACAGTTAATTCTTCTCCGAATCCAGCAACTGGGCAAAATGCAAATCCAGTTACTGCAACAGTAACTGTTCTAAACACAAATGCGACTTACTCAGCTATCTCATCAGCAGCTTCATGTGCTAATGGTAACAACGGAACGGCAACAGTGAACTTCAATTTACCGGGAGGAAATGCAGGAATTACAGCAACTTATTTATGGAATGATCCATTAGCACAAACAACTCAAACTGCGATCGGCTTAGTCCCTGGACCATATTCATGTGCAATAACTTTATCAAATGGTTGTGCAGGTGTTGCGAATATAACAGTGCAAGCGAATGCTGTAAATTATTCAGGAACGACAACACTTGTATCTTGCCCAGGAGGATCCAATGGGACAGGAACAGCTATAATGACTCCAGTTGTTGGGACACTATCTTACTCTTGGAATGATCCATTAGCTCAAGCAACTTCAATAGCAACAGGCTTAATGGCAGGCGCATACACGTGCACTATTACTTCAACAATTGGATGTATAGGAACTGTAAATGTTACAGTATCTGAAATTCCTGAAATGATTGCAGTAATTGCAAACCAAACAGATGTAACTTGTAACTCAAGTAATGATGGGATGATTGACATTAATGTAACACAAGGAACACCTGGTTATACATATTCATGGGACAATTCTGCATCTACAACTGATATAGCAAATGATTTATATGTTGGTCTTCACACTGCAACAATTACTGATGTGAATGGATGTGTTTTAACTATTACGGGGACGCTTGGTGAACCAAGTCCATTATCAATAATCAATTTAACACCACCAACTCAGATTTGTTCTGAAGAT
>JBIIWQ010000115.1:0-6683 GCA_044338805.1 Crocinitomicaceae bacterium | reverse complement strand
TTTTCTGTTCCACGGAAAGTTGCACCATCAATTAATTGCTCATCCATTTTACCACCTAATGTTAAAGTAGTTAATGATTGCGTTTCACCTCTTGTAAACACAGCAGAACCGTGAACCATTGGTAAATAATCAACTTCAGCCCAAATTGGACGAATTTCGTCAAACTTACGACCATCTAAACGTTTTCCTTCGTGCAACATCACCCAACGAACAGCTTTTTTCTTTACTTCAGAAAAGTAAACAGAAATAAAACCATTGATTGCAGCTAATTCTTCAGCTGGAATTGATGCTTTATATTCAGCCTTAATAGCGTCAAATAATTCTGTACGTTTCGCTTTATTTGCTAAACCCATTCTTGCTACGTCTTTGCATTTTTCCATTGCAAATCCGTATACATTCGTTCTCACTTCTTCGTTATGAACTTCGTGAGAATAAACTCTTTTTGGATTAGCTGTAGCTATTTCAGCACCTAAAGTCAATTGAAATTGACATTGTTCTTTAATAGCAGCGTGTGCGATTTTGATAGCTTCAACCATTTCTAATTCAGAAACTTCTTTGAACTCACCTTCAATCATGTTCACATCTTTCATTGTCCCTGCTACCATCATATCGATATCAGCTTCCTTCATTTGCGCCATTGTTGGGTTTACAACCCATTCTCCATTGATACGACCAACTCTAACTTCAGACATTGGACCGTTGAATGGAATATCAGAAACAGCTATTGCAGCAGATGCAGCAAATCCACATAAAACATCTGGATTGTTTACACCATCATACGACAACAACTGAATCATTAATTGAACTTCAGCATGATAATCATCTGGAAATAAAGGACGTAATGCTCTATCCACCAAACGCATGATTAATATTTCACCTTCCGATGGACGAGCTTCTCTACGGAAGAATCCACCAGGAAAACGACCTGCTGCAGAGTATTTCTCTCTGTAATCAACAGTTAACGGAAGGAAATCAACTCCTTCTTTTGCTTCTTGAGCAGCTACAACTGTTGCCAACAACATTGTGTCACCCATTCTTACTACAACAGACCCATCTGCCTGTTTTGCCAATTTTCCGGTTTCAACGAAAATTTCTTTTCCTCCGGTCATCATTGACTTTCTTGTACCTATATTCATACTTTTCAATTACAAATTAATTTATTCGGAATACCGAATTTTTAAAAAAAAAGGGACAGTCGAATGAAATTCGAATGCCCCCCCAATATATTTTATGCCCAAAAAGAATTAACGACGTAAGCCCAATTCTTTAACTAAAGCACGATACTTTTCAATATCTTTTCTTTTTAAATAGTCAAGTAAAGATCTTCTTTTACCTACTAATAATTGCAATGAACGTTGTGTTCCGTAATCCTTACGGTTTTTCTTCAAATGCCCTGTTAAGTGAGCGATACGAAATGTGAACAATGCAACTTGACCTTCTGTTGAACCTGTGTTTGTCTCAGCTCCACCATGTTTAGCGAAGATCTCTTTTTTTACTTCTGGATTTAAATACATGCCAATATTATATTAAATGATTTTTATGTAAGTCGACTATCGACGGCGCAAAGATAATCAAATTTTTAATTCAACAACACAAATCACAGTATGTTACTCAATTATTGATCTTCTTTGTAAATCATATTATACAAATCAAAATCTTTTGCCCAATAATCTTTTACAATTTCTGTCACTTCAAATCCATGTTTTTCATAAAATTTGAATACCAATTGAGAGGTACGAACAATTATTTGATCAATTTCTTGCTTGTTTTTCAGTACTTCTATTCTGTGGTTTAATAAAGCCGATCCAATAGACATTCGTTGATAATCAGGATGAATCATTCCCCAACTTAAAATACCATTCTTCAGTTGTTGATTGAAATTAATACCGCCGGCACCAACAAGTGTATCATTTAGCAATGTGACATAATACAATTCTATTTCATGATCCAAAAAATGGATAAAACCAACTTCTTCTTCTGGTGAAAAATATTCAGGGGTATTCAATCTTAAAATAGCTAAAACAGCGGATTTATTATTTGAATTATACTCACGGATAACTAAATTGTTTTTCATACGCTAATTTAATATCAACCGTGTTTCTTCCAATAATTTTTTCCATAACTGCAGAAAATCTCTTCACCTGAACTTATTTTGCGAATAGCGATAACGCATACATTGTTATCTTCATCCAAACCAATTTTAGCATTATTTTTAAATTGTGATTCAAATGACCCATTCACATCATTTGCATATTTAGCGAAACAAGGCGTATTGATTGAATCCATGATTGTACCATCTAACATGTTGATAAAATATTGATCCTTCCCATTTAAAACGCTCTTTTTTGCTTGTAAATCAGTTAAAATTTTTCCTCGGAAAATTGAAATAGTTTCGTCCTTATAGATGTTAATCGCTGTGAATAGACCATTTCCCGAATTTGGCAATTGAGATATTGCTTTATAAAGATAATCAGACTCAGCCGATTCAATTATGTTATTTTGATTGGATGAAATCATCAATTAGAATTCTTTTTAAACAGCATAGTTTGATAAATGTACTTATTCGTTCTCCTTTTCACCTATAATTGTTAATTTATCTCCCAATCGAATTGATTTCCCTACTTCCGTTGCTGGTATTAAACAATCGACACTTAAGTGATAAGAATGCCCATAACTCATTAGATTCGAGCCTTCTATTAGGTTGTTTTCTCGTTTTTTTGAGAATTTTTTAGAAAATGCTCTTGTTACCGAGGCTGTTTCTGGATTTCTGGAAGGCACAACGCATCTTGGACGAGGACTCATACCAAAAACAGTTACATCTCCAATTTTAAGCTCAAGCACTCTCCCCTTTTCTAAAAACAACTGATCCTCCCAAAAAGGAGTGACATTCACAAATTCTAACGTTGCTCTAAACCGCTTTCTTGATTCATCAAGACGTATTGAAAACCAATCAGCTACTGTCTGTAAACTTGCTTCTGACAATACTGTTACTCCACTTCTATCTGGAACATCAAGAAATCGACCAGTTTTATTTTGTTGGATCTGTACTTTCACTCCAAAATGAGCAGAAAGATGTGCTTCAATCTCTGACTTTTCTTTCACCAAATGAAACTCATTCCATGTTACATCATCATTCAAACGAAATGAAACGGTTTCTTTATCAAAATCGAAGGCTGTTCTGAGGGAATGAACCAAGGGATTTGATTTTCCATTAATAAGTTCTCCTTTTTCATCAAACATTGCATATTCTCTATCATGTAAAAGGCATCCACCTTCAGAAATAGTGGCTTTCTCCAATGACATCCCATCCAATGATTTAAAAGGGTAAATTGTAATTCTACTTAAGGTTGGCTGAAAGTTCATTAGTTTTCAATTCAATATTTTTTTTTGTGATAAATCAATTTTAAGCTTACCTAAAATTGGAATAAGCGATAAATATAAAGAAAATCAAACATTTTTAATGTGGAGGAATTTATTCGATAGAAATCATATATTTAAATACAATTTTTCAATAAGTAGTTTATATCCAATAAAGGATGATCGAAATCTTACTTCCTTATAAACACTAATCAAAGTGAAAGTGAACTTATTCATATAAACGTAATCGATTTTTTAATTCAATTGCTTCATTTTGAAGCGTATCTATTTTTTCTAAAAGATGAAGTATTGTTTCAATTCCCTCAATATTTATCTCTAGATCAACATGTAAATGAATAATTTTTTCCAATGATGAAATTTGCTCTTCATGAATATAATTTTCATTGTCTTGAGCTTTTATTTGTATTAAACCGCTCTCCTTCAATTGCACAAAAAAGGACATTTCCAGCTTATAATGTGTACACAAATGTGATAGTAAAATATAGTTTTCGTTTGTCATGCTCTTAATTTTGCCAGTTCTTGAATAAGTCCTTTTTCCTTTTCAGTCAATTTTGTTGGAAGAATAATTTGATAAGTAATAAACAAATCACCAAATTCACCTTCCTTTTTGTAAATAGGGAACCCTTTTCCTTTGAGTTTTACTTTTGTTCCATTCTGAGTTTCTGGAGTGACCTTCAACTTTACTTTCCCTTCAAATGTATCCACTGTAATTTCACCTCCCAACATTGCCGTATACAAATCCAAATCTACTGTTGCATAGAGATTACTATTGTCTAACTTAAATTTAGTTGTATTTGCGATGAAAAAAGTAATCAGTAAATCGCCATTTGGTCCTCCATTAATGCCTTGACCTCCTTGCCCTGCTATCTTTATTTCTTGTCCGTTTCGCACTCCTGCCGGAATAGTAAGTCGGATATTTTTGCCATTTACTGTTAGTGTTTGCTTGTGTGTGGAATAAACATCCTTCAAGTCCAAATGTAATTCAGATGAATAATCTTGACCTCGGTAACGCACATTTCCTCTACTTTGACCTCGTGCTCCTCCCCCAAATATGGATTCAAAGAAATCTGAACCTTCAAATCCTGAAAAATCAGCTGAAGAAAATTGTTGGCTGCCACCTTGTGCTCTTTGAGATCCTTGTTGTTTTTTTGCTTTTTCAAATTCATCTGCATGTTTCCAATCAGCTCCATACTGGTCGTATTTCTTTCGTTTTTCGGCATTACTTAGAACCTCATTTGCCTCATTTATTTCCTGGAATTTCTTTTCAGACTCCTTATCATTCGGATTAATGTCTGGATGAAATTTACGTGCTAACTTTCGGTATGCCTTCTTAATGTCTGCTTCTGTTGCAGTTTTTGCGACTCCGAGAATTTTATAATAATCTATAAATGCCATAATCTGTTTTATTCTACTTTTTGATACGCTAAATTGGTATTTAACCTAAAACGCATTCATAAACCCAGTAAATAGGACCTGTTTTCACAAAGTAAACAAAATGGAATCACGATAAAAATGATTTTCATCAGCATATCTTATTTATTCTCTATGAATTAACGTGCGGAATCACTTTTGTTCCAATCAATTCTATTGCTTTCATTAATTTTTTGTGAGGTAAACCAGCATCCATTTGGAAAGTAAACCGTGAAATACCACCAAGTGACTCGCTGTGTCGCATTATCTTTTCTGCAACTTCTTGCGGATCAGCGACTAAAAGTGCACCATATTTTCCATTTTGTGCATCGAATCGTTCACGTGATACAGGAGGAAACCCTCTTTCTTTGCCAATTCGAGTAAACATTTCGGCATAACCAGGATAATAATCAGCAATAGCCTCGGCCTTACTATCCGCAACATACCCTAAGGAATGCAGTCCAACTTTTAGTTGTTCGAGAGAATAGCCAGCTTGTTCACCAGCATTTCTATACAAATCAATTAAAGGTCTGAATCGGTTTGTTTCTCCTCCGATAACTGCAACCATCAGTGGTAAACCTAATTCTCCCGCACGAATAAAAGAAGCAGGCGTTCCTCCTACACCAAGCCAAATTGGAAGTTGTGTTTGAACTGGACGCGGGTAAATTGACTGATTATAAAGTGCCGGTCGAACTTTCCCCTTCCATGTAATCATTTCATTATCCCGAATTTTCAATAATAAATCTAAGCTTTCTGAAAAGAGTGCATCATACTCATTCAAGTTCAACCCAAATAAAGGAAATGATTCGGTAAAGGACCCTCGGCCAGCGACAATTTCTGCACGCCCATTGGAAATTAAATCAAGTGTCGCGAAATTTTGAAAAACCCGAACTGGATCAATTGCACTAAGCACAGTAACAGCACTTGTTAAGCGTATAGTTTTTGTACGAGAAGCCGCTGCTGCCAAAATCAAAGCTGGTGCGGAATCAAGAAATTCTTTTCGGTAATGTTCTCCAATTCCAAAAACACTTAAGCCTACTTCATCAGCGAGAACAATTCTTTCAATTAATTCTTGTATTGCTTGGGTATTACTTATTTTACTATCTGAAGGCGCTGCAGCAAAACTATCGATTCCAATTTCCATTTTATATGATATTCTTAAATCTTAATTTATTACTCAAAGGACATTATTTTTATTGAAAATCGACCTTTATTTTATAAAAAAAAGTACCTTTTACTGCCAAATTAGAAAAAACATAAAATTGCAATTGATTGATGACAATATTTATTTGGCTAGTTTGGAAGAAGCGATTTCATTTTCTTACCGATGAGTTTTGTCGCATAAATAGGATTGAATCTATAAAGTAGGTCCATAAATTTTGAATCTTTTCCAACAAACATTCGAACTTGATTTTTCTGAATTCCACTTATTATTATTTCTGCTGCCTCAATCGCTGAAAGAATTTTTATTTTTGGTGAATTACCCTCTGGCATTTTGGGTACTTCAACTCCTGAATTAACGGATATATTGGTGCCAATTGCACCAGGAAAAACAATTGCAACTTTTACATTTGTGCTTAACAACTCTGCATACAAGCCTTCTGTCAATAGTTTAACAGCCGCTTTTGATGCGCCATAAACACTTTGACCAGGAACAGGTAAAAAACCGCCCATACTTGAAATATTTACAATATAGGCTTCTGGACGCTTTAATAAATGAGGTAGAAATGCTTTAATCATGAAGAGTGTTCCGTAAAAATTTACATTCATAACTCTCTCTATATCATTAAATTTAAGATCATTTACTTTAACAAAAGGTTGAATTATTCCTGCATTATTTATAAGTCCATCTATACTTCCATAAAAAGTAACTATTTCGTCTGCAAATTTTGCGA
>JBIIWQ010000113.1:0-6712 GCA_044338805.1 Crocinitomicaceae bacterium | reverse complement strand
ACTTAATTTGAATCCGGCATTTTCATCAATAACACCACTTGCAACAGTTTGAAAGGAAGTGTCTAAGGTGATTTTCTTCATTTGAAAATAGGTCAAGACACTATCTTTATCATAATATGGGTATTCACCATTCCCTGAATATGCTCTTTTTCCTGTGACCTCAACATTGGCATTCGTAAACGTATGATATTTGGTAATATAATTGGCAACAATTTTAGCTTTCGTAAACGGTTCCATTTTAGCCTTTTTACGAATGATTACTTTCATACTATCTGGATAAATACGCGCATCAGCAATTTCTAGATATTCTACTTTATCACAAAATATTGTTCTAAGTTTTAAATCATATTTCGCTTTTGGAGCTCTAAATTGCAGTGAATCTTGATCTGGATGAACAGAAATGAAATTTGGGCCAACTAAATCCATATCTGAATCAATAGTTATATCTTGATCACCTGATTTTTCTAATCGCAATTCAGAATAATCCATGAACCAAGAAAATTTATCCATTCGACAGATATATTGATTTACTGGGAAATTTACTTGAGAAGTACCTCTATTCGATTTAAATTCACCCATCCTATTTTTAAAGGAAATATGAGCTTCAACATTATCAGCTTGAAAAGCCATCATATCTTCTCCAGCTTCTGCAAAGGAGTTTTTTAATGAAAAACCAGCGGTATCTGCATCAATATCCCACCGTTTAAATGAATAATCGTCTGATACAGTTGTTGCTGTGTTAAACGTCATTAACCCATTACCTCTTATGCCTTTAGGAGTAACAATTGCTGTACCTCTTAATTTTGCTTCAGCTTTAAAAAACAATAAATCACTTTTAGGTGTGGATTGAGCGCGCAAATAATTTTTCTTTGGAACATACGCAATGAAAGCTTCTTCAGATTCGACATCAGGAAATTCAATCCCCGTTTCCATTGGCCTGTTTACAAAATGAGCTAATCCGATTGTTGAATCTGGTAAAAAATTCAATGCTTTAGAAGTGGAGGATGATTGTACGAAATTTATCACACCAGAACCTTGCAATCCATTTTGTGATAATACAATTTTATTTTCATATTTTGCTGAAGTACCATAAAATTCATATCCTCCCGCCGGTGCTTGAGTTGTAAATCCGAAAGAATAATCAGCCATAATTTTAATATCTTCAGTTATTTTAGGAAAAATTCCAGCTGAAGTCAACTCACCTTTAAAACGCAATGTTTTTTCTGAAAAATCATCCAAACTGTCCATTTCAAAAGGAGCTACAGTATAATAGAAGCGCGCACTATCATATACTCCTCTAAAAATTGATTTATCGTTGTAATAAACAAATGTTGGTTTCGTTGATTTGATTTTTGGGAAGCCTAAAATTGTCTTATTATTTCCTGAACGATTTGCAGGATCGTCAACATATATTTCACCTTTTATTCCATTTATATTACTCACCATAGGAATTGGTTTGACACCATCCGTTTGTTGTAAAGGCCTAACTCTGAAAATAGATTCTCCGGATTTTAATACAATAAATTTATAATCTCGATAATTAAAACTCGCAGAATAAGTATTGATTTCAAGTTTACCGATATTCATCCAACCATAAAAATCAAAATTTCTATTCTCTTTTAATACGATCCTACTTCCATCCGGAAAGACAGTTGCATTTTGAATATCCGATATTTTAACTCGATCAACACCGTTTAAATCTATTTCTAAGGTTCCAAGATTCATTTTTCCAAAATAAGTCATCAACCTTCGTTCCTCTGATTGTTTTTTATATAAATCTTTTAAGGCTTGTAAATTTGGATCTGATTTAATTTGTTCATCAGAAAAGCCTTTTAATTCTTTCGGTCTCAAATCTGAAGTAAAAACCATATTATCATAATCTCTTTTCCCAGCTTTTCCTAATACAAAATTATCAAGCTTAGGATTTACGGTAATCATTTTTGTTTCTAAATCATAGTTAATGAAGCCTAAAATTGACAAATCAATTAGCAATGGTTTAACTTGTTCAACTGTCTTTCCTAATGCTGTTGCAGCCTTTCCTTCATTTATAAAGTATTCATCATACTTATAACAATATTTTGAGATTGCTAAAAGAGGATGAATTGGTTCTAATCCTTGTAATTTGTCATAAAGTTTTTCATCAAAATAACTCATTGATTCAAAATTAGCTACTCTTTGTTCTTGAGACGTTCCAAAATCATAGGTGTAATAAATATCTTGCTCATCAATTTTCCAGGTGATTTTAGGAACAAAAATATCCACCATGTGGTAGGAATCATGAAAAGGAGACATGCCATTTCCATTATTTGTGCGACTCAATTCGATCATTTTTTTATCCAGGTCATACCCAAATTGAAGTCCACCATGTGTAATAGAATCTCCCGTATTCAAATATAAAGCTGTTGCGGCATTATTACTTGAAATTTTAGTTGGAGAAATATATATAAATTGGGCAATTACTTTAATAAAAACGTTGTTGTTCCGATAGATTAAAATTTTAGCTGGATCCAAAAGTGTGCCCATTCCAACAAAACTTGAACCTTGCATTGTAAAACCGCCATCATAATCAACATTTTCTTTAATATTTTTTATTCTTAACCTTTTTTCATAAGATATAAATTGGGGATATATTTTGTCTTCCTCACGGTTAATTGTAAAAGCCCGATCCGATAATTGACCTAAAATCGGTTTTGAAAAATACTTAGTTGTGAGCGCAACTGAGTCGGTTGAAAGATTCGGTGTTTTACAAGAAACATCATACTTTTTTATCGTTGCAAAAGTTTCGTTTTTTGGAAGCCCAACTTTCTCCCATGTTAGAGTTCCTCCTATTCCATCCCATTTTTTCAAAACAGGATCATACGTGCCACTAGTTTTATAAACAACCAAGCTATCAATAAAAGGCTGATTGTCTTTTGTTTTTGAATTTCTGTTATCTATTCGACAAATTAAATTTCCATTTGAGCATTTAATAAATGGCTTGTCAGTAAATTCAAAAGAATATTCACCACCCTCATAAAACCATTTAAAATTAGAAGATTCAGCAATTTTTCTTTCAGAGAAAAAACCTGCAGACAAATCAATAAAATCTTCAAATTTCTTGACGTTGGATTTGTCTAATAATTTATCTACAGAACTTTGCCATGCTTGAAAACTGGCATTGGATTGTTTTGCATTAACTAATGAATAAACTGAAAAAACGTATTGATAAATTTCAGGATAAGGACTCATTTTTTTGACTGACATCGCATTACATGTTTCTACCATTTTGGTGAAATATGCATCTGGAAAAAGGTTTGTTTCTATTAAGATTAATGGTAATGTTTTCTTAGCGAAATCGTGGAATTCGCCTTTACCAAATTCGGTTAATGAATTTTGAAATTCTTTCACGAATTTCTCACGGTTATTAGAGAATGTCTGAGAAAAAGAAATGAATGAAAACATCAATCCGCACAATAAAACAAGTCTTCTTATCATCATAATAATCTTTTTATTTTTTCAATTCAATTGCTGCCCAATTATCTTTATTTAGCACACGGAATTTCATTAAGCCCAATTTTTCTGCAATTAACACTAATTCATCCACATCAGTATCAAAAAACCCACTTAAAAACAATGTACCATTTTGATCTAACATTTTTGCATAAAAAGGTAAATGCTCTTTTAAAACATTTTTATTAATATTCGCAAGAATCAAACCAAAACTTTCACCTTTTATAACATCAATATTTCCGCAAATAGTTTCAATTTTAGAACAAAAATTCCTTTCTGCATTTTCAATTGTATTTTCAACTGACCAATCTTCGATATCAACGGCAACAATTTTATTAGCGCCTAATTTTTCAGCTACAATTGCTAAAACGCCTGTTCCAGTGCCCATATCTAGCACAGAATCAGGAATAGAATCCAATTCAAACAAGGTTTTTGACATCATCCATGTTGTTTGGTGATGACCTGTCCCAAAAGACATTTTAGGTTGAATTTCAACTAACATGCCTTTTAAGTTCTTTTTGTCATGGAAAGGTGCATGGATTGTTAAGTAATCTTCAACTTCGACAACTTGGAAATCAGCTTCCCATAGTGCATTCCAATTTTGTTGTGGAATAATTTTAGCCTCCCATTGTACGGCAAAATCTACTGAAGGTTTCTTTAAAAACGTATTAGAAATAGGGTCTTCACTATTGACCAATGTAACTTGCCCAAAAGCTTGAATCCCAGTTTCTGTTTCTACAAAACTTTCATAACCACAATCAGCCAATTCAGTAATTAATATTTCCGACCAAGGATCCTTGGGTACGATGTTTACAGTTAATTCTATATAATCCATTAAAATGATCTTGCAATTGTGATGAATGATTCTGCTTGTAATGATGCACCGCCTATTAATCCACCGTCAACATTTGGACAAGCAAATAACTCTTTTGCATTTGTTCCGTTACAACTTCCTCCGTATAATATCGATATTGAATCAGCAATTTCCTGACTATAATATTCAGCAATCCATGAACGGATCTCGCTGTGCATTTCTTCTGCTTGTTCAATTGTAGCAGTTTTTCCTGTTCCAATAGCCCAAATAGGTTCATAGGCAACAACGCATTTTAAAATTTCGTCGTCTGAAAGGTGAAATAAACTGTCGATGAGCTGCTGCTTTACATAAGTGAATTGAGAATTATTTTCTCTAATATGCAATGGTTCGCCGCAACAGAAAATCACTCCAATAGTGTGAAGTATTGCAGCGTCCACCTTTTGTTTAATAAATTCTTCCGATTCATAAAAAATTTCTCGACGTTCACTGTGTCCAATTAAAGCGTGACTTGCACCACAATCTTTAATTTGAGCAATTGATATTTCACCTGTAAAAGCACCATTTTCTTTAGGGTAAAAGTTTTGAATACCAACTTTCAATTGACTTTTAATTTTATCTATTTCTAATAAAAATAAAGCTGGTGGAAAAATAATTAAATCAACATTGGAAATATCTGTTGACTGATTTGAAATTGTTTTAACCAGTTCTAAAGCTTGTTCCAACTGCAAATTCATTTTCCAGTTACCTGCAACTATTTTTTTTCTAATCATTTTTTTAAGACATTAATTTTCAACCAATCAACTGTTGGGATAGAACGATGTGGATATTTTGCTTTTACAATTCCATGTTGAATAATCAGCAATGTTGGATTTGATCGACCAATAGATTTCAAGCCTGTCCCATCATTTAAGAAGATTGGTAAATTGAAATCATTTTCACTTCGGAAGTGATTAATTTCATTTCGACTTGCATTGGTAATCATTATAAATGGAATATCCTTTGATTTGCAATAAACGAAAATTGATTTTATAAGATTAACTTTTTTCCAATTCGCAGTTTTCAGATTCTGAACACTTAAAATAAAAATTTGCTTTTCTCGAACAACTTCATTCTTGAATGATAAATTTGTTTCATCTGGATTTTTTTTAATCTTTTCAGATACAAATTTTAGATTCAACTCTGCCTTAGTTAAGTCTTTTGCATCAATAAAAGGGTCAAATTGGTCAGAAATTGTTGGTAATCTCGAAGCCAAAAGTACGTTGTCATTTTTAGAAATAAATTTGTAATTCTTCTCTTCCCAGAGCTTCGAATTGGACATGTATTTCTTTTCCGAATATGTTTCTAACTTTCCTGTTTTTTTATTTTTTAATACAAATTCACTTTCTATTTTTCCTTCTTTTCCATCATGCATTTCCCAAATCAGATTTTTACCTTCTGCAAAAGGGCTAAAATCTTTTAAAGGCTGGTATCTCATTACATATCCTATAAAAAGGGAACAGATAACAATTAAAAACAGCACACTTCCCCAATGATTACCAAGAAAATAACCGCCTCGATTATGCACCCAAAGAGAGCCAATTAAAGCAAAAAGCACAAATCCTATAGGGAAATACCATCCGAAAATCAAAGACAAGCCTGTTGTTAATAGCAGCGCAGCAATAATAAATTTAACGTTTTGTTTTTTCGAATTGGGTTTAATTATCCATTGCGCAAGAAAGATCCAAAACACTAAATAAACGAGAACAATGTCTTTCCACAATGATTCAGAAGGTGTCAAAGATCTTCCAACAGAACCTTTCAATGCATCACCAAAACACCCACAATCAGAAACGCATTGAGGATGTTTTCTTTCATCAACAACAACTTCATCTGCAGATTTTGAAACTATTTTGATTTCTTTATTTGTTTTCGCTTCTTCAATTTTCAGTTGAGCTATTGAACTGGTAATCGCATATGTATCCCTATCTAAAAAAGTTGTTTTTGAATTACAACTAGCTGTATGCCAAGTTAAAAAAGTAAAGAAAAGCATCATTAGCGCTAATAAATAAGACACCAATTTAATTTTCCCTCCAATGATGACTAATACACCAAGTATAATCTCAATTATACAAATGAGTATGGCTAATGTTAACGCAGAATCAATTAAAAAATTCAAGGAGAACCCTGGCATTCCAAACAGTTCCTTCATGCGATATGCCAAGGCTCCATCTTCAAAATACTCTTCTAATTTATACGCAAAACCAATAGGGTCATTTGCCTTAACTAAACCAGAAACAATGAATAAACTCCCAACAAAAACACGGGCAACATTCGCCATCATTAATCGCCCTTGAAAAACAAATATTCCTGCGGCACTCAATGCTAATATGATATAACCCAAAAAGTTGAACAAAAGGAAATAATCTTGAA
>JBIIWQ010000204.1:0-4556 GCA_044338805.1 Crocinitomicaceae bacterium | reverse complement strand
AAGCATACCAAAAAGCAAACGAATTAAAAATCATTATTAGTCATCCATCAGATTTTGAATGGGCACAAATGCATGCTTCAAAAGTTGACTCAAATTGTAAATTATACCTTCAACCTGAATGGTCAAAGCAGGAACGATTTTTGCCAAATATTATTGATTTTGTAAAAAACCATCCTAAATGGAAAATTTCTTTGCAAACGCATAAATTCATGAATATTCCATAAGTATGAAAAAAGCACTTTTCTTTTTGAGTTTATTTTTTATTGCAGCATGCTCTAATGCACAGGTGAAATACTCTTCAAATAATAAAAAAGCGATAAAATTATTTGAACAAGGTCAAAAAGCACCAGGTGAGGCACTTGATCCAATTACACATCAACCAAATTATAGAGCTGGAATTGACTTTTTAAATAAGGCTTTAGAAAAAGATCCATTATTCTGGGAAGCCCATATGTTTGCTGGGGAATATTGTGAAATCATTGGCGATTATACGAATGCTATTACTCACTACGAATCCGCCTTATCCATTAATCCCAATCATAGCCCTTCAGGAAGTACCTTTTTCTATTTGGCAAATCTTCAGCAAGCTGTTGGTGAGTATGAGAAAAGTATCAAGAACATTGATATTTTCGTTCGAAACAGAAATGCGAATCAAGATTTGGTAAATCAAGCGTACGTAATTCGTGACAATTGTGAGTTTGCAATGAAATCAATAAAAAATCCCAGAACTTTTAATCCCATAAATGTTGGTGCAGGAATAAATACTGCCGATCCAGAATACTTTCCTACAATAACAGTCGATGGAAAAACTATTCTTTTTACAAGAAGAATCAACGACGACCGTGTATTAGGTCCAATGAAAGAGCAGGAGGATTTTTACGTTTCTGAATTATCCAATAGAATTTGGGGGAAGGCTATTCCGATGCCCATGAATGTCAATACGATTAACAATGAAGGCGCTCCAACTATTGGTGCAGATGGTAGATCATTGGTTTTTGTTGCTTGTCCAGATGGAAGTGGTGAAAATTATGGTGAAGGAAGAACAGGAAAAGGAAGTTGTGATTTATTTTACACGAAAAAATTGGGAACCAAATGGATGAACCCAGTTAATCTGCCTGGAAATGTTAACTCTTCAAATTGGGAGACACAACCTTCGCTTTCAGCTGATGGAAAAACATTGTATTTCATTAGAGGATTAAGAGGACGAAACGACACGAATAATTCTGATATATATATGTCTAAATTGTTGAGTAATGGCACATGGGGCACTCCGGAACGATTATCTGATGTAATTAACACACCATTTCATGAAGAATCAGTCTTAATTCACCCAGATGGAAAAACCTTATACTTCGCTTCAAGAGGACACACTGGCATGGGTGGTTCTGATTTATTTGTTTCAAGAATGGACGCTAAAGGTAATTGGGGAACTCCTGAAAATTTAGGTTATCCAATCAATACAATGTATGATGAGAATTCCTTAATGGTTACAGCAGATGGAGAAATAGCATTTTTTGCTTCTGATAGAAAAGGTGGATTTGGCGACTTAGACATTTATTATTTTGAAATGCCCGAAGAATTTAGACCAACAAAGACCCTTTATTTTGAAGGAATGGTTTATGATGTTACGACTAAAAATGCAGTACCAGGAAAATTCCAATTGATTGACATCAAAACTGGAACGGAAGTTATTGTTTCAGAAGCAGATAAATTGACAGGTGAATTCATGGTTTCATTACCTGTCAACAGAGAATATGCACTTAATGTATCTTATCCTGGGTATACGTTCTTCTCCCAAAATTTTAACATGACGAATCCAGAAGGATTGGAAGCAATACATATGGATGTTCCTATGGTACCAATTACTAACAGCACTCCTACTCTTTTGGCAAATGTATTTTTTGATTTAGGAAAATCAACTTTACGTCCTGAATCTTTTGTAGAGTTGAACAAATTGTATGATTTCTTGGTCAATAATCCAACATTGTCTATTGAAATTGGGGGACATACAGATACACGTGGAGACGATAAAGAAAATCTGAAATTATCGAATGATCGTGCTAAAGCTGTTTATGACTATGTTATAGCGAAAGGTATTGTTGCAAATAGAATCTCTTTCAAAGGATACGGAGAAACAAAACCGGTAATTTCTGATCTTGAAATCTCCAAACTTCCTTCAGAAGAAGAAAAAGAAATGTCTCATCAATCGAATCGCCGAACAGAATATAAAATAATATTATAGTGTATTTCATTCAACTCATACGTCCTATAAATCTTGCCATCATTGTTATTACAATGTATGGAGTTAGATTTTACATTCGAGCAGTAAATTACTTTCAAAAAATTGATGATAATCAGCTTGACTTTTTTTTATTGGTTTTTTCTACTGTTTTAATAGCCGCGGCAGGAAATATTATCAATGATTACTTTGATGTAAAGGCAGATAGAATCAATAAACCAGAAAAACTAATAATAACAAAGCACATTAGCAGAAGATGGGCAATTTTAACACATTGGACTTTTAATGGAATTGCATTTAGTATAGCTATTTTTTTAAGTGTTAAATATCAATCATTGTGGTTTGTTTTCATACACTTACTTTCAATTAATGCATTATGGTTTTACAGCATGCTATTCAAAAGAAAAATTCTTATCGGTAATTTGTTAATAGCACTTTTAACTGCTTTAATTCCAATCTTGGTAGTCACATTTTTCAAAGTTGGAAACACCTATAATTTAGGGCATTCTGAGTTCAACTCAGATTCATGGGTTGCTATTATTGACTATAGCGTAATTTATTTACTTTCAATTTTTGCTTTTATTCAAAACTTTGCCCGTGAAATAGTTAAGGACATTCAAGATGTTAAAGGGGATAAATTAATTTATGTCAAATCATTACCTATGCAAATCGGTGAATGGAATTCTTTGAAAATTGTAAGTGCTGCATTACTCCTACTGCCATTTTTTTACGTTTGGGTGAGTTATTCAAAAATGAATGAATTGATTTCAAGCACTCATTTTTTTATTGCTACAATTCCTTTTATTATTGCAGCATTAATAAACCTACTTGTTGTTGTTCTAATCTATACTGATAAAACAAAACGGTTAAAATTATATGATGTACTTATAAAAATCTCAATGTTATTTGGTGTATTAGCAACATTTTATATAGCATATTTATATTTATGAAACTTATTTTAGGATCAAAATCACCTCGCAGAAAAGAATTACTAGCATCAATCGGTTTTGACTTTGAGACACGAACAAAGGAAACTGACGAATCCTTTCCTGCAACACTCCATCCGAATGAAGTTGCATTATATATAGCAAATAAAAAAGCCCTCGATTTAAAGGATGATTTAAAGGATGAGGAAGTGGTTATTTGCGCTGATACAGTTGTAATAATTGACGAAGTTATTTTAGGGAAACCTAAAAATCAAGCTGAAGCAACTCGCATGTTGGAAAAACTTTCTGGAAGAGAACATTTGGTTATTACGGGAGTTGTAATTGCATCAAATGAAAAGAAAATAGAATTTCAGTCGACAACAATTGTTTCCTTTCTACCTTTATCTAAGGATGAAATTCAAGAATAC
Organism: Crocinitomicaceae bacterium; assembly: GCA_044338805.1. GTDB lineage: Bacteria > Bacteroidota > Bacteroidia > Flavobacteriales_D > Crocinitomicaceae > M0103. The sequence continues at coordinate 963 of JBIIWQ010000204.1, read as the reverse complement.
ATTGAACGTTATAAGCCTTATGATAAAGCTGGTTCATATGGAATTCAAGAATGGATTGGTGCTGCAGCAATTCAACGAATTGAAGGTTCTTATAACAATGTAGTTGGATTGCCAACTCATGAAGTTTACCAAGCGCTGAAAAAATTTCAATAAAAAAAGGTCGTCCATCTATTGACGAACGACCTCACTTATTTTATATTTTTAGATTATCTTACTTTAAAAAATACTCTTCTATTTTTAGCCATCGCCAAATCAATATCATCATTTTCACTACTTTCCGTATTTGACTCTTCGCTTCCCATTGGGGATGAAATCAATCGAGCAGCTGCAATTCCATTGTCAGTTAAATAATTATAAATTAGGTTTACACGTTTCGAAGCCATCTCAGCATATTGAGGTTTTTCTATACCTACTGAATCTTCTTGCTTATCACTATGTCCCATTATTTCCAACTTTAGCGTAGGATTCGCTTTCATTTGTTCCAATACGAATTTCAATGCCTCTTCTCCCACAGGAGTTAAATTTGCTTTACCAAAAGCGAAAAACATTTGTTGCGCTTCAATCTTTTGATTAACAGTCATTTTATCATTTAAAATAATTGCTTTTTGATATATTGTACCTGAAAATTCATTTACTGATTCTTCAATTAAGCAATCACATTTTAAACCATCGTTAATTAAAGTTACAGATACTTCATCTAAATAGTAATAAGCTACAGGAATTTGAGTTACTTTCGAATCCTTTGATTTCTTGTTAGTTTCTTTTTTCGTTTTATCATCTGGATAGAAGTTTCCAATTGTCATATATTTTTCCCCTCCTTCAGCTATATATGTGCCACAGATTTCTTCCCAACTAAATTGTTGAGTAATTGTTTTAGTATCGTTATCAGGATGCAATACATGTGCAACGTCTATTATACTCGTTTTGTCTTCAGTTGCAAAATCTTTTTTAGAAAAATTTGCA
>JBIIWQ010000367.1:0-2536 GCA_044338805.1 Crocinitomicaceae bacterium | reverse complement strand
TCGTGTATGTAACCTTTCTTTAATGCAAACTGACTGGTATACTGACCAAATGAAAATGAGAGCATATAAGTCTGACCCTCTTCCAATTAAATTTAGAGAAGATCAAATTTTGATGTACGCTGGTAATACGGATCAAGTTATTTTCTCGAACTTGTTTGAAATGTTCTACTTGAATGCAAGCGAAGATGTCTTGAGAAAAGTGATTGACATGCGAATTAAAGATAATGCACAGCAAGTGGTTCAAGCAATAGATATGTTCCATACCCAAATTGGTGCATTTTTAGCAGGTGTTACAGCGACAGACCCATCTGTTACAGCTAGAATTGAAGTTTTGAAATTAGATTTATCAACGAATTCAGGTAAATCAATTTCGGAGAGTATTTACGCGAAATACAGAGCTGCATTTGAGATTCTTTCTGGAATGCAAAGTGGATTAATTACGTTGCCAGAAGGCCAGGCTCAAGCATTCCAAAACATGATGATGGAGTTTGAAAAACCTTGGGATTCAACAAACTTGAAAGATGCAATGGAATTTGTAAGAGATGACAAAAATTTGGTTGCATATAGTGAGCAAAGAATGGTTCGTGTTTTCCCAAGTTCAGGATTTATTCTTCCTGTAAATGCTGCAAATGCTGTGAAATCTGGAGTTATTCGTGCAGATCAAAAAGATGAGTGTTTCAAAGAATTGCGTTTCAAATTTCAAGCGCGTGGTTTAACACGTGAGCAAGTGATGATGATGGACATTCTCGCAAATAACGACTGGAAACGAGGAATTTATTTCTCAAGCCCTGGTGGTTCAGATGTTTCTATTGCTCTTTATGAAGGTAGATATGTGAAACAAAATGGAATGTGCTTTGAATTGAGCCCATTAAAAGATGTAAACATGCGTTATTCAGACAAAATGTATGACAATATGATGAGTCTGTATACATTCGGAGCAATGAACAATGCAGATGTGTTGACTGATTATTATACGCGTCGTCATACATCTCAATACCGTTTGCATTTCGCTTCTTTAGCAGATGATTATTTAATGAGAGCAGACCAAGAAAATCAAATACGCGAAAACAAAAAGATGAACATTAAAATGCTTCGTCAAAATGGAGAAAATGCTAAAGCGGATGGTTTAGAAGCAAGTTTAAAAGGTGTTGATGCAAAAATTGCTGGATACAAGAAGAAAGCGGCTAATTTATTGAACCGTTCTTTGGAAGTAATGCCAGCAAGTATCGTTATTGATTATGGCGAACCAACAGCAAATGGTCGTGAAAAATATACCAATGGTGGAGTTTCTTTAAATTCTCATTCTGATGGAGTCTTACATGATTATGTGCGCATGTTATACAAAGCTGGTGACAAAAAAGCAGCTGAAGAATTAGGAGAAATTGTGGCAAAGCAATTAGAATCTATTTTCACCTATTTCGAAAAAAGTGATGCTTACTTCGCTGGAAATCCTGAGAATTCAAGTGATTTATTCGCTGCTTTAGATGCTTACTTTAAACTGCATTTGGCCGCAATTGATCCTGATTACGGGAATCCAAAAGGTGCATTTGCAGCGCGTACACAAGCTAAAATTGATAACCTATACAAGAACGTGTTCCCGGATATTTATAGCGGTTTATCTGAAAAAGCAAATGATAACGGAGAAAGTATTCGCCGTGGATCTAAAGCTGGCAGGTACGCAAACATGTTATTTAATTTGCAAGATTATTTAGAAGCAATTGGAGTGCATTACGGTTATCTGCAAGGGCAACAAGCTCCACCAGCGCCAACTGGAAATGGTGAAATGAGCCTCGAACAAATGATGGAACAAATGCCAATTGCGGATTCTGTGAATGAATAAAAAATAAAAATGAGATTTTTCAAAACCCCACGTTTTTTCAGATTGATATTTCCGAATAAAACGTGGGGTTTTTCACGTCATGAAAATTCCGTTTACCTCACTTTTGATGATGGTCCAGATGAAATAGTTACGCCATGGGTCTTGGATATATTAAAAGAAAACGGTATTTCGGCGACCTTCTTTTGTGTTGGAACGAATGTGCAAAAGCACCCAGAAATTTATGAAAGAATAGTGCGAGAAGGACACGCTGTTGGGAATCATGCCATGAAACATGAGCGCGGAACTAAAACAGAAACACCACTTTATTTGCAATCCGTTGAAGAGGCAGCTCGGTTTATTGATTCTAACTTATTCCGACCTCCATATGGCAGAATGACTTTTTATCAGACTAAAATACTTCGAAAAAAATATGAAATAATTATGTGGTCTTGGCTTTCATATGATTTTGATAAAAGGGTTCCAATCGAAACTATTTTGAAAAAAGCAAACAAGCAAATTAAAACTGGCGACATTCTTGTTTTACATGACAATCCTAAGACGTTTGATCGACTAAAAATCTTATTACCTCAACTTATTGACAATATAACGGAGAAAGGAATGGAGTTTAAGAAAATCATTGTCTAAAAGAAATTAATTGATTAAAATTGTCTTAAAATATACCTCATGAAAAAGCAATTCTTGTTTCTGATTATTACT